>NZ_JAQHXR010000005.1 GCF_027859255.1 Helicobacter ibis | reverse complement strand
AAAATATGAGTTAGTGTTGGATTAGGAGATAAAATGAAGCTTTAAAAGAGGGAATATTGTAAAAGATTGTAAAAAAAGATTCTAAGAAGTGTGTTGTGTATTAGGAGCTAGAGTAGGTATATTGGCTTCTATTATTTATATTTAGGCTATTTAGTGTAGTTAGTTATAGATTAATAAGGAGTTGGTAAAGATGGATTAAAGAGGCTTTATAATGAGTAAGAAAGTTAATTGATGTGATAGAAATAGGTGAAGATTTAAGCTTTCCACTTGCCTACACACTTGTAAGCAAGGCTGAATGTATGTGCTTTATAAATGGTTCTTTGTTTTCTGATTTTGAAATAGAAGAAAATAGCATTGTCTTTAATGAGCCGGTTTTTAAAGGTGCAAAAATAGAGCTACAACTAATAAAGCCACAAGAATAAGCTATGACTTAAACTCTCTAGCACTAAGGGCTATTTTTAAAGAGGCTATTTCTTCTTTTAGCTCTTTTATTTCTTTTCTTTTATCTTCTAGCTCTTCAACCCTTCTTCTTTCTGCTTTGTCTAGTTGTTCATTTTTATCTTCTATTTCTCTCCATCTGTTTTTTATTTCTTTATCCTTATGCCACCCCATACAAAAGCAACCAAAAATAAACCCAACCAAAACTCCAGAATTAAAACTCCCATCACTTAGCATTAGCTTTATAAACTCTACATATTCCATAAAAACTCCTAAAATAAAGATTATACAAAAAGCAAGAATTGCAAATAAGGACTAAAACAATCTATCCCTTACAATTGCAAAATAAAACCCATACAATGCTAGACAAAAAAGGAGTAAGCCATGAGCTTAATACGAAGTGCAGGTGATAGCAGACTTAAAAGAGTTCATCTAGCCATTGATGTAATAAAAAACCAAGATGAGCTAGTAGATGGGATAAAGGGAAATCTCTTTGCATTAGAAGAAGAGGAAGCATTTTTAATGCTAAAAGAAAATGTTGAAGAACCTAAAAGTATAAGAGAGTTAAGAAGAGAAGGCAAGATTATGATTATAGAAAATGGTAATGGATTAGGAAGAATACAAAAGGAGGCAGAGAATGAGCAATAATTGGATATTGCCAAATGTAGCAAGTGCAAGTGGAAGTGTGGAGAATGCAAGTGGAGGAGAAATACCAAACATAAGCGGTGGTGGAATCCCAAGTGAAAGTGGTGAAAGTATAGAACTACCAAATACAAGTGGAGGAGAAATAGTAATGCCACAACCTCCAGAAAATGAAAGCGAAGAAACTCTAAAAGACTATCTAGCAGAATTACAAAAAATCTATGAAGAGCTAAAGTGCAAAGAAGATGAATTAACACTAGAAGCATTAAGAAATGATATAAAAATCAAACAAGCAGAGATAAAAGAGATTCAAATAACATATAAACAAAAGCAAAACCAAGAAAAAACACTCCTAGCAGAAACAAAAGTATTGCAACAAGAAATAGACTCACTAAGAACTTAACATAAATCAATGCAATATTTTTTCTATCACTATACAATTCATATTTTAAACTTAAGGAGAATAAATGCTTGATTCAAAAACAATAGAAATAATAAAATCTACAATCCCGGCATTAAAAAATTGTGGTGAGGATATTACAAAGGTATTTTATAGAGAACTTTTTACAAGATATCCACAAGTGCAAAGTATGTTTGATATGGAAAAGCAAAAAAATGGAAAACAGCCAAAGGCATTGGCTGCTGCGGTTTTAAATGCTGCTATGAATATTGATAATTTAGAAAACATTAGGAAGAGTGTTGAAAAAATAGGCAAGATTCATGTTGAATTAAATGTAACTAAGGAGCACTATCCTTTAGTTGGTGAGTGTCTTTTAATAGCCATTAAAGAAGTCTTACAAGATGCGGCAACAGATGAAATAATGGAAGCCTGGGAGAAGGCATATGGAGAAATAGCAGAGTTCTATATCAATATAGAAGAAAAATTATATAAACAAAACTAAAATTTATAAAAATCTAACTTCATTATTTTTTTATTTACATTTTTCTGAAATAATATAAATTACACTTTGTAAAAGGAGAAATGATGAAGATTAGAAATTTACTCTTAGGTGCGTTGTTAGCTTCTAATGTGCATGCATTTGAAGTTAGCGAGCTACCTCCTGTAAGCTCTCGTGAGATGCCTGATGTATCTCAAAATAGAATCTACTCATATTATAATTCAATTAAAGATGCAAAAAATGCAGTTGTAAATATATCAACCCAAAAAAAAGTAAAAGCACCAAACATACAAGGACACCCACTCTTAAATGATCCATTTTTTAGGCAGTTCTTTGGTGATGCTTTTGGTTCTATAGTACCAAAGGATAGGATTGAGAGAAGCCTTGGAAGTGGGGTTATCATCTCTAGTGATGGATATGTTGTAACGAATAATCATGTAATAGATGGTGCAGATAAGATTCTAGTATCATTGCCAGAGAGCAATAAAGAATATGAAGCAAAATTGATAGGAAAAGATGAAAAAAGCGATCTTGCAATTGTTAAGATAAATGCTAAGAATCTTCCATTTTTAAAGTTTGCCTCAAGCAGTGATTTGCAAGTTGGCGATGTAGTTTTTGCAATAGGCAATCCATTTGGGGTAGGTGAGAGCGTAACTCAAGGGATAATTTCTGCTCTAAATAAATCTGGTATAGGAATCAATGATTATGAAAATTTCATTCAAACTGATGCTTCAATTAATCCCGGAAATAGTGGTGGTGCATTAGTTGATAGCAGAGGCGGACTAATAGGAATAAACACAGCGATACTTTCAAGAACTGGCGGGAATCATGGTATAGGATTTGCCATACCTTCTGAAATGGTAAAAAAAGTATCAAAGGCACTAATAGAAGATGGTGTAATAGAGCGAGGTTATCTTGGGGTTAGCATACAAGATATAAATAGTGATTTAAAAGATATGTATCAAAATCAAAGCGGTGCAGTTGTTTTAGCTATTGATGATAAATCTCCCGCTAGTAAAGCTGGATTAAAAGTATGGGATTTAATAACTCATATTAACAACAGGGCAATTAAAGGTGCAGCAGATCTTAAAAATGTAGTAGGAACATTTAGCCCAAATGATAAAATCACACTCACATATACAAGAGATAAAAGAGAGTATAAAACAACAATAGTGCTAAGCAAAGCTCCAAGTGGTAGCGATGGCAGTGTCGTATCTGGTGGAATCAAGGGGCTTGATGTAACAACTCTAAGTGCTGATATAAAGGCCAAATATGGAATCCCAAGCAATATAGCAGGTGTGTTTGTAGTAAATGTTGATCAAGGTAGTAAGGCGGATGAAATTGGATTTGTCGAGGGAGATATAATAGCTCAAGTTGAAAGCTACATGATAAAAGATACAAAAGACTTTAATGATGTAATGAATCGCTATAAAGGACAAGCAAAGAGAATGATTATAAATCGTGGAGGCAGAATCCTAACAATAGTAGCAAGATAAATAAATGCCAAACTCTTGGGTTTGGTATTTAGGACTTTTTATAAAAAGTCTGCTACCTGTTCATATAATAAAGGAAGTATCTGTAAACAAAACTATTGACTTATATATCCTTTATACCACACTTCTAATGCGTATAGATTCCATAGCATTTTGGCTCTTTTTTCCTCTCCATAATTTTGTGTGTTGTTACAAAGCGATAAAATCTCTCCTTGTGATAGAAAATTATTAGATATTTTTGGATTTGTTAGAGAATCTAAGATATTGTCTTTTAGGTCTTTATTTACCCATTTTTTAAGTGGCACTTCAAAGCCTCTCTTTGGTGCATTAAAGATTTCTTTTGGCAAATATTTTTGAGCTAGGATTCTAAGGATATATTTTGTCTCTCTGCCTCTTATTTTGAAATCATCATTGATTCTTGGTGCGAATTCTACAAACATCTTTGAAAGAAATGGACTTCTTGCCTCTAGTGAATGTGCCATTGTTGCTATGTCCATTTTTGGTAATAAATCGCTAAGTAGTATGTTTTTTGAATCTAATAGAAGCATTTTTGATAGCGGGGTTAGATTTGAGTTAAATATATCTTCTACTTCATTGCTAAATTTTTCTAGCATATTGCTTGATAGATTCATGTCAAATATATCGGTGGTAGATTTTAGGTAGTATTTACTTGGGTTTTTATAATAGTATTTTGCCATTTCCATAAGGCGATAGAAATATGTATAAAAAGAAGCTTTTTTGCTTGGTTTTGGCAAAAATTTGCTTATAGGTGCTAGATATGATACCTTTGGCATTAGCAGATGCCCTACATATCGTCTATATCCTCCAAATAATTCATCTGCACCATCTCCTGTTAGAATCACGCTTAGATGCTTTTTTGCCTCTTTTGCTACATAATAGCTAGGTATAGCACTGCTATCAAAAAATGGTCTTCCGTAATTTTGTAAAATTGTTTCTATATCATCTTTTAGATTTGTGCTTATTTTTATTGTTTTGTGGTCTGTGTTATATTTGTTTGCTGTTAGCTGTGCTAGATGAGATTCATCATAAGAATCTTCAAATGAAATTGTAAATGTTTTTAAATTTGGATTTAGATTTGATGCTATTGCTACTATTAGTGAGCTATCAATCCCACCACTTAAAAATGCACCAACTTCTATATCTGATGATACAAGTCTGTTTTTTATGCTTTCTTTTAGTATTGATTCGCAGTTTTCTAGGACTTCATTTTCATCATTTATTTTATCTATTTCATAATATCTTGCTAAATCAAAATATTGATGAAATTCTAAGACATGGCTCTTTAAGTCATATATCCCATAGTATCCATTTGGAATTGAGTGCGTATGCTTATATGGTGTGCCATCATGGTAAAAAAATCCACTCTTTAAAAAGAAAGCTATATTATCTAACTCTAACTCTAGCTTAGTGATACTAAGGAGTGTGTTTAGCTCACTAGCAAATGCGAATTTGTCATTTTCTTTGTAGAAAAAAAATGGCTTTTTGCCCATTCTATCTCTAGCCATGAATAAAGTATGACTCAATCTATCATATATAACAAATGCAAACATTCCATCTAGCATATTTAAAAATTCACTACCATAATTATCATATAGTGCCAAAATCGTCTCTGTATCGCTATGTGTTTTAAAGTCAAACTTCAAGCCTTCTCTTAAGTGCAGATGATTGTAAATTTCTCCATTAAAAATTATGCTCAAATGCTTATAGTGCATAGGTTGAGAGGCACTAGTGCTTAAGTCTTGTATGCTAAGGCGAGAGTGAAATAAATTTAAAATTCCCCCCAAGCTCATCTCTTCTAAGAATCCCTTATCATTTGGTCCTCTATGATATAGCATGGATTCTATTTTTTCTCTATTTGTAGATATATTTAGGCTTCCGGCAATTCCGCACATTTATTAATCCTTTATTTTATACACTACGATTTTATCATTTTTTAGGATTAATTCCATTTCTTTATTGTTGTTAAATAATATCCATTGTAATACATTGCTATTTTTGTAGGTTTCATCGATTGTTAAGACATTGTTTTTGAAGTTAAAGATTCCACTATTTTGCAGTGTTTTTCCATTTTGTGGGTTGATATTTCTAAATTTATTTATATTTGCAACTAGAGGTATCATTCTATATGGAATAATCCAAAAAATATCATAGTTTGAATCTTTTTTGATATTAGTATTTTCTAGCGTTTTTATGTATTCTAGCGGAGTTTGGTTATTGAGTGAGTTTGTAAATATAAAATTCCATTGCGACTTTTCCATGCTTTTCATGTTTTGTGCAAGTTTTATTGATAGATTTTTGGCGAATCTTTGATTTGTATTTAGCAGTATTTCTGCTATTGGATAGTTTATTATCCCTGCATGTCGTCCGCCATCTAGGAGTGTTATAGATTCCGTAAAATATGATATTGCATATCCATAGTCCCACCAAGAAAATGCAATATCTCCATTTTTTATTGGTAGCTTTTGCAAACTTTGTATTTCGCTCTTTGATAGAATTGGTTGTGGAATCTCATATTTCATACATGCTATAAATAAGCCAAGCGCTATGATTGACATGCCTAAGATTATGTTTTTGTATTTTTGAAGTTTATGCAACAAAAATGCTATTAATAAAACAATGCCAATAGCGATAATTGGGCTTAAAAACATGCTAAATCTAACCCCAAGCTTAAATGAGGCAATCCCTAGTAGTAAAAATGGTATCAAAAGCAAATAAATATATGCAAAGTTTCTATTTTTTAGTGCAAATATTAGTCCTATCACACAAAACCCAAAGATTCCACATATAAATACAATAATACCACCGCTTCTACTTGCCATATCTATAAAAGTCGCAGGTGTAGTCTCTAAAATCAAATTTACAACAGATGTATAAATATAGCTATTTGAATGCTGAATCTCTCCAAATAGATAAGCATTCACTTGAGAGATTATTGGGTTAAAAAGCCCAAAATAATACGCATAAATAATTGAAATTACTAGTATTAGATATTTATACTTTTTTAGCACAAAAACAATAAATAATGCAACAAAAGAATAGCTAAAGGGCGTTAGTGCAATTAAAAAAACACTTATTATATCTAGTTGTAACTCTTTTTTTATTGTTGCGTATAGCAAGTAGAGCATAAAGCTACTTAGAAGAATGCTAGAAATCCCATTGTGCCAATTTATAGAGGCAATAGAGAAGATTCCAAAGGCTAATAATGAGTAGCTCCTACCTTGTAAAATATATTTCCATAAAAATAAAATGCTAAGTAATGGTAGGGATAAAATTAACATATCAGTATCAAAATAGCCAATAATTGTTCTTTGAAAATAATGTGGAGCAAGCAAGCTTAGCATACTGCCTATAAGGGCTAGAATCTTATTTTGTGTTGTAGATTCAGTGTTTGTAAATTGCAAAATTTGCAGTATGCAAACATACATAATAATCCCAAAAATCACCCCAAATACAACACTGCTATATGTAAATGCAGTCTCTTTAAAGATTGCACTAAGTATCCCACCAAGTATAGAAAGTGGTGGTATGGAAGATAAAAGTGATAGTTGCTCTTTTATGTTTGATAGTGCAAATTCTTTTGCAAACTTTGCATAATAATATGAATCATAAGAAGTTAGAATAAGTGTGTCATTTATGAAATTCTGTGGATTTTGTGCAAATTTGTAGAACTCTAAATATTGAAATAAAAAATATACAAAACAAATAGTAAAAATAAATAAGCAGTGAAGATAAGCATCCTTGTGCTTGGAGAAAAAAGATTCCAAGATAGAATCTTTTTTATCTCTTTGAGAATTGAGGGCTTCTTCTTGCTTTTCTTTTTCCGTATTTCTTCCTTTCAACAACTCTTGAATCTCTTGTTAATAATCCTTTTGGTTTTAGGATTGCTCTGAAGTTAGTATCATATGCTACAAGTGCCTTTGAAATACCATGTCTTAGTGCCTCAGCTTGTGCTGAATATCCACTTCCCATAGTAACTGCAACTATATCAACGCTCTTTTCTTGCTTAGTTAATAAAAGTGGTTGCATAACTTTCATTTTGATAGCTTCATGCCCACCCAGCCAATTATTCAAACTAACTCCACCATTTATTGTAAATTTACCTGTTCCAGGTGCTAACCAAACTTTAGCGACTGCTGTTTTTCTTTTTCCTGTTGCATAAATCTTTGCCATTATCTATCCTTGTTTTGATACTTGCGCACTGTGAGGGTGAGTTTCGCTGTTATATACTTTTAGCTTTTTAATAATTGCTCTGCCTAGTTTTGTCTTTGGAAGCATACCTCTAACAGCTAGTTTATATAGCTTTTCTGGGTGCTTTTCTAGCATTTCTCTTAGTGTTTTTGACTTTGTGCTACCAAAATAACCTGAATGCGTAAAATACTCTTTGTCATCTAGCTTCATACCGCTAAACTTAGCTTTGCCAGCATTTATAACCACAACAAAGTCTCCACAATCTACATGAGGAGTATAGCAAGGTTTATGCTTACCTCTAAGTAGAGTAGCAACCTCTGTTATTAATCGTCCAAAAGTCTTGTCTTTAGCATCAAGAACAACCCATTCTCGTTTAATTTCGTTGGCTTTTGCCATTTTGGTAATTTTCATTTCTTTACCTTTATAACTTTAAGTTTTAAGTCGCAAATTATATTGAAAATTTGTTAAATTTTGCTTAAATTAAGTTTTGTAAAAGCTATTGTATTTCTTGTGGCATGAAGTTTTCGTTGTATTTTGTTATTTCTATTTCTTTGTTATTAATAATTGCTCTTGCTGGTTTTAATAATCCAGATTTACCACAATCAAACGCTCTTAAGAATCTGCTTCTATGCTCCAAATCCCAATTGCTATCAAAAAGACCATCATTTGGTAATTGTGATTTATAATAGAAGCTCCCACTACCTGTCATAGGTGTGCCTTTTAATTTTTCATTTAATAAATCTTGCAAAATCGATTCTAATGTCAAAACCCCAAGCTCTAGTTGCTCTTGTGTGAGTGATAAGAATGTATGATTTTTGTTTAAAATTATTTCTTTTTGCACTAGAATCTCTCCACTATCGATATTTTCATTGACCATATGCCATGTAATTCCGCTTTTTTCTTCATTGTTATATATACACCATAGTGCAGCATTTGAGCCTTTATATTTTGGTAGTAGAGAGTTATGGTAATTAATGATTGTTAGATTATGTTTGTCTAGAATCTTTTTTGTAAAAATAAAATAATTATTTGCACTAACTACTAGCGTCTTTGAATCTATCTGCATAAAGATATTTTCTAATTGGTTTTTATTGATTATATTTTGGTAGTTTATATTTTGCTTTTTGCAAAAATTGCTAAATAGTGATAGTTTTGGTTCATTTTGACTTAGAGCAAATATTTTTTCTTTTGGTAGCTTATATTTTTCATATAGAAGTTTCATTGTTTTTAGTGCCAAGTTTCCACTGCCTATTATGCATATTTTGTCAAACTTCATATTATTCCTTGTTAGTATCTATAAAGATTCCAATATAGTATCTTCTCCATTTTTAAAAGTCCAAAAACGTTTAGGAGATGTTTTTAGTAATAAATATGGATTCTTTGTTAGCTCATTTTTAACTGCTTTATAAAAGTCTTGTGCATTAAAATAATAGAGAAAAGAAGCACCAAGTTTTTGTGATTTAACAACTCCTAAAGAGAGTAAAGCTTTAAACATTTTAGAATAATCTACCACAATCTCGCCATTAGGTGGCAAACAAAAATGATAAAACTCTCCTTTATGTGATATTTCCTCTAAATCTATCACTTCACCAGAAAATGGCTTGAAATAGCGGTATTTAACGCCAAAGTTTGCTTCCACAAACATCATAAAAGTGCAAACTCTAATATCAATTCCTAAAAATATCATTAGTGCATTAGAATCTAATAAATTTTGATATACACAATTACCCAAAAATGGGTTGTATTCTACACTCTTATCTATGCTTTCTCCGTTATTTGAGCAAAAGCTAAACATAGGGTGGATACTTCTATGCTTAGTAGCATTTCTATATGCTTCTGTTAAGATTCCAACCTCGCTTGGCAAACTCCTTAAATCAGCAAAATGTGTCTTTGGAAAGGAGTAGTTAAAACAAGGCATTAAAATTTCGCTATTGCATTTTAATAGAATCTCTAAATAATTATCCATTATTTCTTGTGGTGGTATTTTTTGATTGTTTTTTGTGGGAATTCCTAAGTTTGCAATGGCACTATGAATTAGAATATTTTTAGAATCTTTTGTATGTATTTTCAAAAAAGATTCAAACTCTTCTAACGCATATGTTTTCACAAAAACTCTCCAAAGTTTTTAACAATTTTCTCATAGCTTTGCGTAATTTCTTGTTTGAAATCTTCATTATTCCATGCTTTACGACTTAAAAGTAAGAATTCTAATTTTTTGTTTAATGTGTTTATATCTTGTGTCAAATCAAGTTTTGCTAATAAATAAGAATACACAATCTCCAACGCCTTAAAGGCAAATATAAGCTTTGGTTCATGCAAAAGTGGTTCTAATTTTTCTTTTAAATTTTCAAAAATTTCTTCTTTATGCTCCCTTACTAGTGTGCAAGGATGGTTTGTATCATTGTAAATTACATCAAAAAATGAAGCATATAAAAACCCCTCACATTCGCCTTTATACGATATTTTGGGGATAAAGGGATAGATTCTGCAAATTAATGGTCGCATAGAGTGAGGATTGCATAGTCCCTTACAATCACATATCAAATAATAAAGCGTAAGATTTTTGCCATTTAACAAGGTAAATTCTTCTTTTTTAATTTCATCTATATTGCTAATCCCGCCATTTTGTTCGTAGTAGCTATACTCATCTTCTAAGAGTGGAAGCGTTATTTTAGAAAGTATGGAGAATTCTTTGTTCATAGTGCAACAATATCCATTGCAAGTTAAATGGCAGTCTTTGAAGGCCACAAATTCTGTGTTGTAAATATATTCCCATATCATTTTAGGTTTTCCTTCTTTATTATCTCATACAGACCGTTTAAAGTACCAAACTCAACTGGGTCATATTCGCTAAAGTCAAGTTCTATTTTCAGTTCGTCTTCTAAAAAGCTAAGCAATTCTAAAAATCCAACAGAATCAATTCCATTATTTCCAAAAATAGCTCCTCCATCGAAGTTTGGATTTTTTGTTTTTATAAAATTTTCAATTTTTTCTTTCATTTTTATCCTTTACATAATTAAATTACTTCTTCAATTAATCCGCATTCTATGAACTTGTTTATATATTCTTTCATACTAAGCAAATTAAAGCTACAAATTTCTGCAATTTCTAGCAAATCTCTCTTACCATCGCAATACATCAACAAATTCCGCATATCTTTAATTGCTTTTATGCTTTCTTTAGTTGATAGTGTGGGATATAGTTCATATTTTCCAAGCTGTGGCTCACAAAGAATTTTGTTTTTATACACTCTATTTAGTTCTAGTGCTTCTAAGATTCTTTTTGCAAAAGTATATCCACCCTCTAAGCCCTCTTTGCTGATAAAGTCTAAATTGTCTAGTGAAGTGTGATATTCTTTATACTCGCCAAATTTTGTGCGAGAGATGGTGCAAAATGGCAAATCAATCCCCGGCGCACAATACTGCCTCTCATCACTCCCACGCTCCAAATAAGAATATTCCCTATATCCTTTATAATAGTGCTTTAGGATATGCCTTGTGCTCCTATCTGCTAGATTGTTTCCCATTTGAGAAGTGACAAAAGAGTAGTTTTGATTATCTCCTAAGCAAGTTAGCACAAATCCAGCTATGCAATTTTCTTGCATTTGTTTTAAATGTGTGGAGAGATAATAAATTGCCCCTATGGTTTCTGGCAAGAATAAGATTCTATAAGAATAATATGAATCTTTTTCTAACAGATATTTAGCTAAGTATGTTGCAACACAAATTCCAGAAATTTCATTGTTTGCCATTTGTGGGTGACAAATATATGTGCTAAGAATTATTTCTTTTTTGCTTTTTCCCTCTATTAGAATCTCTCCATAACTAAGAGAGCCATTTTCTAGACTAGAATTAATCACTACTTCAAACTTTTCTTTGCTGTTTTTGTATTTTTTTTCTAGCTTCTTTTTTAGGCTATCTTGCAAACAGAATCCCCAATATTCTTTATAATAAGAGGTGATATAAGGAATCGCCTCACTTTGACTTTCTAGCGAATGCAGATGTGTTTTTAGTTCATTAAACTCTAGCTTTAAATTTTGTGGCGTGGAATATCCAACTAAATGCAGATTATTTTCTTTAAAATCACATATTTTCTCACCATTTGGGGTTACAATATAGGCATCTTTTACATTCCATTCTTTTGGAATTGTCCAATCATAAGCCTTTGTGCCACTTGCAACTTCGCAAATTTCTAGCTTATGTTCTAGGATTTTATCAATTTCTTTTAGAGTTTGCCTATTGCCATCACCACTAAGAGAGCGTGGGATTTTAAAGAGGAGCTTGGCAAATAAATAGAGTTCATAGCCAATATCATTATGCCCCCCCCCCCCACCACTTATTTGCTAATTCTTGCATAAAATCTCTTCTTTAATTTTATTTCTATCTATTTTGCCATTTGCATTTATGGGGAATCTCTCTAGCGTTACAAACTTGCTTGGTATCATAAAGTTAGGCATTTCTTCTTTGCATTTTGCTAAGATTTCTGCTTGGTTTATTTCTATAGCTTCTATTACGCCTATTAGCTTATTTATACCATTTTCTGTAATTACCACTGCAATACTAGGTAGGTTTGTGATTTTGCTAAGCTTTAAATCCACCTCTAAAAGCTCGATTCTATATCCTTGAATCTTTACTTGATCATCAATTCTACCACAATAGCAATATAAAAGCTCATTTCCAATTTGCTTTTTTATACCAATATCGCCTGTTTTATAATAATTTTTATTATTTATGTGTATAAATTTTTCATTTGTTTTTGGCTCATCATCTAAGTATCCTAATGCTACTTGATCTCCACTTATCCAAATTTCTCCCATTTCTCCATTTTCTACTTCTTTGCCATTTTCATCTCTTAGGCTTATTTCTAAATTCTCTAGTGGAAATCCAAGTGGGATCCCCTCTTCATTTAATGCTTCGTTGCAAGGTTTGCCAAATTTATAGCACAGATATTGTGTGGCAACAATTGTGGTTTCTGTGGGACCATAGAGATTATAAACTTTGCTTCTGTTAGCACATGTTGCCCATGCTTGCGCATTTTTTAAGCTTAGAGCTTCACCACAAAACATAGACAATCTTAGGCTTGGTAAAGCTTCTTCTTTTAAGGCTTTGAGTTTTGATAAAAATTTGATTAGCGAAGGAACTGCATAAAAGATTGTTAGCTCTTTTTGCTGTATGAATTTAATGGGATTTATTAGAGAATCTGCAGGGATTACGCATAATTTAGCTCCACTTAAAAGAGTGCAGAAAATATCATGCATTGCAACATCAAAAGTTATGTCAAAAAAGTTTGAGATTCTATCTTGTGGAGTTATTTTTAAGAGTTTTTGCATTTTTGAAATGTAGGCAAAAAGATTGTCTCTACTTACCTGAACACCCTTTGGAATCCCAGTGCTCCCAGAGGTAAAGAGTATGTAGGCAACTTCATTTTGTGCTACTTTATAAAGATTATTAGTGCTAGATTTTTTAATTGTGCTAAAAACTTCAAGCTCTAGCTTTAGCTCATTTTGTAATTCTAAAAAAAGCTCTTTGCAAGATTCATCTACTACGATTTTTGTGGCTTTTGCGTTTTGTATCATTAGCTTTAGGCGTTCTTTTTTGAACTTCGGATTTAGTGGGATAAAGGTTAGATTTGCTTTTATGCAAGCTAAAATAGAAACATATGTAAGATAACTTCTAAAGCAAAATATTAAAACCCTCTCTCCTTTGTTTTCTAAAAGAGAATTAGCAAGAGTGCTAGAATCTCTATCTAGCTCTTCATAGCTAAAAGTCTTGTCGTCTATTTCAAGGGCGATTTTATCTTTGTGAAGCAAAAGAGATTCTAGGAGGGAATTTTTTAGATTCATTGTTGTCCTTGTGAGGCTAGATACTCTTCATAACTTCCACGAAAATCAACTATTTCATTGTTTTCTTTAAACTCTATAATCCTATTTGCATACGCATCAATTAACTCTCTATCGTGGCTTATACAAATGACATTTCCACTATATTTGTATAATGCCTCTCCAAGTGCGATGATAGCCTCTAAATCAAGGTGGTTGGTAGGCTCATCAAGCACTAAGAAATTCCCACCTTCTAGCATGAGCTTGCTTAACATCATTCTATGTTTTTCTCCACCGCTTAGGGAGTTTATGTTTTTTTCTTGCTCTTCTCCGTTAAATAGCATTCTACCTAGTGCGTTTCTTATCTCTGTGGCTTCTTTTTTCTTATCAAATCCTCTTAGCCATTCATAGAGGGTTTCTTCGCCCTTTATAAGCTCGGTGGTGTTTTGAGGGAAGTAGCCTCTCTCAATCGTCGCACCCCATTTTATGCTTCCACTTTGTGGCTTTAGGTTTTCACATATTAGCTCACAAAATGTAGTCTTGCCAATACCATTTCTCCCAATAAGTGCGATTTTATCACCCGGAAGTATGGTTAGGTTTAAGTTTTTAATCACTTCTAAGTCTTCATAAGAAAAGTTCAAGTTTTCAATGTTTAATGCCTCATTTCCTATGGTGCGGTTTGGCTTAAAAAGTATGCTAGGATCGCGTCTAGAGGATACTTCAAGTGCTTTTATGTCTAGCTTTTCTAGTTGTTTTTGTCTAGAAGTGGCTTGTTTAGCCTTAGAAGCATTTGCCGAAAATCTAGCGATAAAAGATTCTAGCTCTTCTTTTTCTTTTAGCTTTTTGTTTCTCTCCATTTCTTGTTGTTTGGCAATGAGAGTTGAGGCAATATACCAATCATCATAGTTTCCACTAAATTCTCTAACAGATTTAAAATCCAAGTCCAAAATATGTGTGCATACGCTATTTAAAAAGTGTCTATCGTGTGAGATTACTACAAGTGTGCCTTCATGGCGTCTTAATTGCTCTTCTAAGTAGGAAATCGTCTTTAAATCTAGGTTGTTTGTAGGTTCATCTAAGAATAAAACATCAGGTTTTGGGAATAGAACTTGTGCTAGAAGCACTTTAAACTTATCTCCACCCGTTAGCGTTTTCATAAGCTCATCGTGGATTTTAGCAGGGAATCCTAAGTCTTCTAAAATCTTTTCTATTTGCACATCATATTCATAGGTGGGATCTTCTTCGGCGCAAATCATCTCTAATTCACCTAAGCGTTCATTAACTGGGTCGCTAAAGTCTCCTGCTTCATAAAGTCTTTCTTTTTCTTTAATTGCTTCATAAAGTCTTTTATTGCCATAAAGCACACAATCTTTAATGCTAAAGTCCTCATATGCAAATTGATTTTGCCCAAGCACTCCAAGCCTAGCATTTGGGTCAAATGAAATATCTCCGCTTGTATGCTCAATCTCTCCACTTAAGATTTTTAAAAAAGTGGATTTTCCAGCACCATTTGCACCTATTAGCCCATATCTTTTGCCCTTATCAAGCCTTAAATTTACATTTTCAAAAAGTTTTTTGGTAGCATATTGCATACCAAGCCCGGTTATTTGAACCATAATAATCCTTAATTATCCGCCTAAATATCTCTTTTTTATATCAGGGTCGTTTAGTATATTCTCCGCTGTATCATTCATCGTTATTTTGCCATGCTCTAGCACATAGGCACGATTTGCTATTTTTAGTGCTGCAAATGCGTTTTGCTCTACTAGTAGTATTGTAATTCCATTTTCTCTTAAACTCGTTAATATCTCAAATAGCTCTCCAACTATTTTTGGCGCTAGACCCAAGCTTGGTTCATCTAGCATTAGCAA
Source organism: Helicobacter ibis (assembly GCF_027859255.1). NCBI lineage: Bacteria > Pseudomonadati > Campylobacterota > Epsilonproteobacteria > Campylobacterales > Helicobacteraceae > Helicobacter > Helicobacter ibis. Next base: position 29,770 of record NZ_JAQHXR010000005.1, on the reverse strand, counting down.
TTTTGGCTCACTCATCAATGCTCTTGCAATGGCTAACATTTGTTGTTCTCCACCGCTCATTGTTCCTGCCATTTGCTTGTGTCTTTCTTTTAATCTAGGAAATAATGCATACATTTTTTCTTTCATAACAACAAAATTTTCATCATTGTTATAAGCACCCATTCTTAGATTCTCATCAACACTCAAGTTTGTAAAAACTCTCCTACCTTCAGGCACTAAGACCAAGCCTCTTTGAATTATTTTATGTGTAGGTATATTTGAAATATCAGCACCAAAAAATTTTACTTTACCCTTTGTTTTAACGCTATTTACTATGCCATTTAGAGTAGAAGTTTTTCCAGCACCATTGCTACCTATTAGTGTGATTATTTCGTGTTCTTCTATGTGGAAGCTAACACCCTTTAGTCCATTTATAAGTCCGTATTGAACTTCAAGATTCTCAACTTGTAGCATAATAATCTCCTAAATATGCAGCAATTACATCTTTATTATTAATAGCGTCAAATGGGCTACCGCTAAATAGTTTCTTACCATAATCTAAAACAAGAACCTCATTGCATAATTTATTTACAAAAGGCATATCGTGCTCTATTAGCAATATGCTTAAATTAAAATCTTTTTTCATTTTGAAAATTAGTGTTCCTAGCTCCTCTGTTTCTATTGGATTCATGCCTGCTGCTGGCTCATCTAGTAAAAGAAGTTTCGGATCTGTCGCTAATGCCCTTGCTATTTCTACCTTTCTGCTATTTCCATAGCTTAGAGAGTTGGCTTGCATGTCTGCCTTGTCTGCTATGCCTAGATAGTCTAGTAATTCTAATGCCTTTTGTCTTATTCGTCTTTCTTCTTTAAAGAATCTGCCTATTCTAAATGCCGCTTCAAAAAAGCTATATTTTGCATTATTATGTAAGCCTATTAGCACATTGTCCAACACACTCATTGAATTAAAAAGCCTTATGTTTTGAAATGTTCTTGCTATACCCAAATTTACTATTGTGTTTGGCTTATAGTTTGATATATTTTTGCCATTGAAGCTAACTTTTCCAGCGGTAGGTTTGTAATTTGCTGTAATTATGTTAAACATTGTTGTTTTTCCAGCACCATTTGGTCCTATTAAGCCAAAGATTGTGTTGTTTTCTATGCAAAAGCTTACATTATCTATTGCCTTTATTCCACCAAATGAGATACTAACATCTTTTAGCTCTAGCAATGCCATTTCTAGCCTTTAAAAAATTTTTTCTTTGGGTTTAAATCCCATAATTCTTTTTTTCCCATAATCCCCTCTCTTGCAAAAAGCATGATGCATAGAAGTATAAGTGAGAAAAACACCATTCTTAAGCCGGGATATGAACCAAAATCAGTCCCAAAAAACACAAGAGGTTGATCTAAGAATCTAAGCCATTCTCCACCACCTATAACTAAAATAGTTCCTAAAATGGCTCCAGTAGTGCTACCAAGTCCGCCAAGAACAATTATTATAAGCAACTGAAATGTAAGTTCAAAACCAAATATTTTTGGATCAATCGTAGTTAGCCAAACAGCCATTAATCCACCACCAACACCCTCTAAAAATGCACTTGTAGAAAATGCAAATGTTTTGATTTTAAATGTATTAATACCCATAGCAATTGCTGCATCTTCATCATCTCTGACCGCCTTCATTGCACGACCAAATTTGGAATATACAATCTGTAAAATCAATATAACCGAAGCTGTTGCAATAATGCCACTCCAAAAGAAAATTGTGATATTTGCTCCATTCTCAAAAGAATGAGTATATAAATATGACATGAAAGCTTTTATGGATTCTGGCATATTTGGTGAGTTTGCAATGCTATACATAAAGGCTTGTATAGAATTCATTATTGTGTCGTTGTTGTTTGGTATTTCATTTAGCCCAATAGCACCATTTGTCCATTCTGGGTTGTTGATTGCTAGGATTTTTATTATAAATCCAAAACCAAGAGTAACAATGGCTAGATAATCGCCTCTAACCCTAAAAACAGGGAATGCTAATAGTATAGAGATAAATGCAGCTACAAGACCGCTACACAATAATGCAGGTAACAACTCACTATACATGCTTAATACAAATGGGTGAGGATCGCTTAGCTGAAACATACCAAGCTTAGAATCTGAATCTAAAAGCATTAATGCAGTTACATAAGCTCCAATGGCCACAAAGCCATTTGGCTCTAGCGATAGCTGTCCAGTAACACCATTTATTAGGTTATAGCTAACTGCTAAAATCACAAAAATAAGTATATTATTAAATACTCTAAGCAAGTAATCATCAAGCACACTTTGTGCTAGAAATAACACAACAATCATTAGTATATAGACTAGTATATGCCCACTAAATGTTGTGGCAGTAGGATTATTATGGTATAAATTTTTTACTTTCATGTATTAAAACCTACTTTTTTCTAATTTCCAATCACCCATGATTCCAACTGGGCGGAATAGTAAAACCAATATCAAAAATAAAAATGCAAATGCATCTTTGTAACCACCAAGATTTGGGAATATAGCCACAGCCATAACTTCTGTGAATCCTAAAATAAATCCACCAAGCACAGCACCGCCAACGCTCCCTATGCCACCTAAAACAGCAGCTGCAAATGCTTTTAATCCTATTAAAACGCCCATTAGAGGATCTATTGTAGGATATGAAACAGCATAGAAGATTCCACCAATACCTGCAAGAGAACTGCCTATGGCAAAGACTATGGCAATTATTGTATTTACATTTATTCCCATTAGCCCTATTGTGTGTATGTCAAATGCAGTTGCTCTAATTGCCATGCCTTGTTTTGTATTATATAAAAATTGCAACAACATAATTAATAGTAGAATTGTTACTGCTGGTATTATAATTGTTATATGTGTCAGGCTTATACCTACTATGTTTATGTTTTGGCTTAGAAACTCTGGTGCGTTAAAAAATTTCGGAGTTGAACCGAAAAATACATTAAATATATTTTCTAAAAAAAAGCTAATACCAATTGCAGTTATAAGCATTGAGATTCTAGGAGCTGAACGAAGTGGCAAATAAGCTATCTTGTCTATTATAATACCAAGTAGTATGCATAGAAGTATTGCAAATATAGCAGATGCAATAAATGGAAGTCCAAGAGAGTTTATAGCAAAAAAACTCAAAAAAGCACCAACCATCATAATATCTGCATGAGCAAAGTTAATAAGTCTCAAACACCCATATACCATAGTGTATCCTATGGCGATTAGGGCATATGTGCTTCCTAGACTAATACCATTTATGCATTGCTGTATTAATGTCAAAAAATCCAAGTCTTATTCCTTATGGTTCAATAGTTGTTTTATATACCAATTTACCATTTTTTACTTCATTTATTACGGCACTTCTTATTGCTTCTCCATTTTGCAGAGAGAATTTTCCACTTATTCCTTCAAAATCTGTTACATTTCTTATTTTGTCATTTATGCATATTTTATCATTTGCACCACATGCCTCTATTGCTGATATAGCAAGTCCATACGCATCAGCTAACATTGCACTAAATGTGCTGACAGGCTCTTTATATGTTGCTTCATATTCTTGTATAAATTTTGCACCTTTCTCTGTTTGTTTTGAGCTAGTAGAATAGTAATCAGTAACCATATATCCTTCTCCAGCATCTTTTGCTACATCAAAGAATATTTTGTTTGAAACCAATCCATCGCCACCTATTACAGGCATGTTTAGCCCCAATTGTTTTGCTTGAAGTGCTATTAATGCACCTTCATTGTAGTAGATAGGTAAATATATCATATTTGCTTTTGCTGCTTTTATGCTTGATAGTTGGGCTCTAAAGTCTTTTGTCCCAGCTTGTGCGTTTGTTTCTATTACTATTTCTCCGCCTAGTTTTTTGTATTGATCTCTAAAAGCTTTTGTTAGACCAATTGAGTAATCGCTACTATTGTCAAATAAGATAGCAGCTCTATTTGCTCCTAAGTCTTTAATTGCTAAATTAGCAGCGATGATTCCTTGAAAACTATCTGCAAATGAGATTCTAGATACAAATTTTTTACCTTTTGTTACTCTATCATTTGTAGCTACTGGAGATATTAGCGGAGTTTTGCTATCATCTGCTATTTTTGTCATGGCTAGCGCATTAGTAGAAATCATTGGACCAATTACTACACTTACTTTGTCGGTAGAAACTAGTTTTTGCATAGCATTAGCAGATTCTATTTTATCACTTTTGTTGTCTATCAATACCAATTCTATTTTGTCCCCATTTTTTGTTGTGCTTTGATTTTTATAAGCTATGTCAATACCCCTTTTACCTAGCTCACCAAACCCGCCAACAGCACCACTAATAGGTAATACAACTCCAACTTTGATTGTCTCTGCACTTACAGCACTTGCAAACATTCCAAATGCTAAAGTTAAGCTAACAAATACCTTTCTCATGACATTCCCTTATTTGTGATATTAAAATTTGCGATTTTATTAAAAAATACTTTTAATTCTTATTAATTTTTGGATTTTGAAAATTTCTTGCAGATATATAATCTGCAAGAATGGAGTAGATTATTGATTTGCTACTAGAGTTAGGATTAGCTTTACTTCATCGCCTACTAGGCTATCTTTTAGGCTAGATTCCCATACTACACCAAAGTCTGATCTTTTTATTGTTGTGTTTGCATTTATTTCTAGTGTTTTTCCATTTAGTTTGCTTTGACTATCTAAAATCACTTCTTTTGTTGTGTCTTTGATTGTTAGTTTCCCATATATTTTGCCATTTTCAAATTTAGTCATTTTAAATGTCATATTTGGAAATTTAGCAACATCAAATATATCTGGTGCTCTTAAGTGGTCATCTCTTTTTTGGTTTGCAGTATCTACAGATGCTACATCAATAGTGCCATCAAGTGCTTTAATAGCATTATTTTCATAGTCTATATTTCCACTAAACTTTGAAAAATTACCTTCAACTTTTGTGAGTTTTAAGTGAGATATTTCAAAGCCAACTTTTGATTTTGCCATATCTAGTGTGTATGGTGTTGCAAATAGAGCTAAATTTAATGCTCCAAAAATAGTAGTTATCATAAATAACTTTTTCATCGTTTTCCTTTGTGTTTAATTTAGCCCTACATTGTATCACATTTATTTTAGTTTTCTTGCTTTTAGGTATGCCCTTTGTGGTGCTTCATAGCCTTCTATGGTTTTTGTATGGGTGGAATCTAAAAAGTTTTCTAAGCTCATATCATTGCTCCATTTTGTTTTTCTTTGTTCGTTTATTTCTGTTTTTTGGGTTGCTATATGTTCTATATCAGAAAACCCACATCTGCTAAGCCAATTTTGAAATGTCTTTAGTGTGGGTATGAAATATACATTTGGCATTTTGGCATAGCTTCCATTTGGACATAGGGCTATTTCAGAATCTCCACTTATTATAATGCTATCAAATATCGCTTCGCCACCTACTTTTAGAGAGTTGTATATTGTCTTTATTGAATCAAGTGGGCTTTTTCTATGGTATAAAACTCCAAGACATAATAAAACATCAAACCTTATATCCATAAATTCTAAGTCTTCTATTCCAAGCAGTTCAAACTTAACTTTAGATTCATGTATGAAAAAATTTATAAAATCAAACTGCATTTTACATAGTGGCATTGGGTCTAGCCCTACTATTTGCTTTGGATTTTTTTCTAACATCTTAAATATATAGTATCCATTGTTACAACCAATGTCTCCTATTATTTTATTTTCTGCATTTATATGTTTTGAGATTAGATTATATTTTATTGAGCTATCCCACTCGCTATTTATTTCTATATCATTTATTTTAAACGGTCCTTTACGCCATGGCTTTAGGCTTAATGCTACATCTTCTATGAGCTTTAGGGATTCTTTACTTATATTTGGTAGATTTATTTCTACAAAGTCATTTAGAGTTATATTGCATATTAATTCTTGCTTGTCTATGCTATTTAGCCTATTTATAGATTCTATTAGTGGTGTTATGTTTTTATAGCTTAGAAGTTTGTTTCTTTGTTTTTTAATTTGTTCTAGATTCATTAGTATATTGGTGCGTCAAATTGATCTTGGCTTTGTTGCAAGGCTTCATCTGTGTATATGACATTATCAGGGCATTTTTCTCTATAATTTCCTTGTGCGTCATAATAGTATGTCTTATCATCCCACACAGAGTTTCCATATCCACAAGCATTTCTATATAAACAACCACTAAAGATAAAAGCTACAATAAAGCTAACAAGCACAATTTTCATACAATACTCCAAAAGTAATTTCTAAAATTCTATCAAATTATAAAAACATTCAAAGTTACTCTTTGCAATAGCAAAAACCAAAGAATCTCTCACCCAAAAAGCTAGGGTCAATTAGTGTTCTTATTTTTGAAGATTCTTTGCTATAAGATTCAAAGCCAAAATGCTCAATATACCAATTACACGCCATATCAAGCCCCATATCAACTAAGATTCTATTTTGTCTGCCAAATAGGACTTCTTTTGCATTTAGGCTTAAAAAGTAGTCTTTTAATATCTCAAAATTTACTTCATAAGTTATATCGCATTGTCCAAAATCATGGATAAAATCTCTTTTATATTTTCTTTTATTTGGTGATAGAAAGAGATTCCTTGTTTTGTGGTTTTTGTAGAATCTTAGTGTAAATTCATCTTTTCTTTCAACAAGTCCATAATCAAAGCTTATAAAATACCATTTTTGCAAGGATTCTAGGTTTTTAAAAAAGTCATCTAGTATTGGTATTTCTCCTCTTTGTATATTGAATTTTTGTGCGATTTGTTTGATTTTATTGCTGGCTTTTTTAAATATAAGATTCCCATGTTCGATAAAAGCCATGTCCTCACTATCGTATATTTCGCAAGGAAATGCGTCAAAGAGTTCATTGCTTATAAAAATTATATTGTCGTATGACTTTAGAGATTCAAAGTTATCTGTAGTTATTAGCTCTTTGTCTTTTATGCGTTGGTTAAATGTATTTTGTTGAATCTTTACTAGCTCTTTTAGTGGTTCTATTGTTATGTATTTTGCTTCAATGTTGTGATTATTAAGAAAGTAAGCAACAGAGGCTATCAAATTTCCAGTATTTGCTCCTATTTCAACTATTGCAGCGTTTTTAGTAATTAGCTTTGAGATATAATTTGCTATGCTATAACCAAAAATATCACTAACGCTAGTGCTTGTGTAAAAATCGCCACTTACGCCTATTTTGCTATGTCTATAATAGCCATCTTTACCATATAGCCACTCTTGCATATATTTAGAAAATTCCATAGCTTATCCTAGGTTAAATATTGACTTATCTAGTGATTTTATATGATAACTAGTTCGATGAATCTCGCATAATCCATATTTTTCTATAGATTCTATATGTTCTTTTGTTACATAGCCTTTGTTGTTGTGAAAATTATATTGTGGGTATTTTTGACTTATTTCTATCATTTCGGAATCTTTTGCACATTTTGCAACGATACTAGCTGCACTTATTGGTTGTAGTTTGTTATCACCTTTTATTAGGGTCTCTAGCGTGTTTATTTTAAAGTTACAATTCCCATCAAAAATATATCTATCTGCACAAAGGTTATCAATTATTTCAAGCAAAGATTCTCTTATGCATTTGCTTAGCCCATATTTATCAATTTCTTTTGAATCTTTTTTGACTAAATGAAATTTAGAATTTTCCTTTATTGTATCAAGTAGCGAGAATCTCTGCTTTTGGGATAATTTTTTAGAATCTTTAAGCTCTGCTATATCGCATTTTAAAACAACTCCACAGACAAAAAGAGAACCAGCTATACAGCCCCTCCCTGCCTCATCTATACCACAGATTATCATTTTATAAGTATGTGTTCTAGCACTTCTTTGAAGCTTTCAACTGCGTAAATCTTCATTCCTTCTTTTACTTCATTTGGTATCTCATCCAAGTCTCTTTGGTAATTTTTCTTTGGGATTAAGACTTCTTTTATACCGGATTTATATGCGGCTATTAGCTTTTCTTGTAGTCCTCCTATTGGCAATACATCACCCCTTAAAGTAAGCTCACCAGTCATTGCAACTAAGCTTTTAATCGGTCTGTTTGATAGGATTGACGCTAGAGCACTACCTATTGCTATGCCAGCACTTGGACCATCTTTTGGCACTGCACCTTCTGGTACATGCAAGTGTATGTCAAACCTATTGTATATTTCATTTGCTTCTGGTTTATATTTATCGTTTTTTTCTTTTTGTGTTAGAGGTATTAGTTTTGAATCTATTTTTAATACCCCATTATCTATTAGCGATTTTATATGAGAGTATGCTATTTTGGCACTTTCTTTCATCACATCGCCCAAGTTTCCAGTTAGATGCAATCCTCCTTTGCCCTTTATCTTTAGTGCTTCTATTTTTAGCACATCACCTCCGACACTTGTCCATGCTAGGCCATTTACTAAGCCTATTTCGTTCTTTTTGCTTATTTTGTCAAACTCAAAGACTATTTTATCTATGTAAGAATCTATATTTTTTGGTGTTATGGATATTTTTTGTTGTGGATTTTGCAAAATTTCTTTTGCTACTTTTCTTAGTATTTGTGCGATTCTTCTTCTTAGATTCCTAACTCCCGATTCTCTTGTGTATTTTTCTATTATTAGTTCTATTGCTGCTTTGCTAAATGATACTTCATTTGGCTCTAGCCCGTGTTTTTCTAGCTCTTGTGGGATTAGATATTTTTTGGCTATTTGCTCTTTTTGAGATGGAGTATAGCTATTTATGTTTATAAACTCCATTCTGTCTCTAAGAGGTGCTGGAATCTGTGATATATCATTTGCAGTTGCTATAAAAATTATCTGCGATAAGTCTATATCAAAGTTTGTGTAATAATCTCTAAATTCTTTATTTTGTTCTGGGTCTAAAATTTCTAGCAAGACAGATGAAGGATCTCCTCTAAATGAGTTATGTACTTTATCTATTTCATCTAACACAACTACCGGATTTAGTTCTTTTGCCTCTATTAGTCCTTGCACTATTCTTCCAGGCATTGCTCCTATGTATGTCCTTCTATGTCCTCTTAGTTCATTTACATCTTCTAGCCCACCAAGCGCGATTCTTACAAGCTTTCTCTTTAGGGCTTGCGCAATTGAGTTTGCTAAACTTGTTTTGCCTACTCCGGGAGGACCATAGAAGCATAATATAGTTCCTTTGCTATCGTTATTATTTTTCTTTCTTAATGCCAAGAGTTCCCTTGTTGCAAAGTATTCTACAATTCTTTCTTTTGGCTTTTTTAGTGCATAGTGATCTTTGTTTAGCTGTTTCTCTACTTCCTCTATTTTTAAGGCTTTTTTAGAATAGCTCCCAAATGGAATCTCTAGCACCACATCTATATAGTTTTGCAATAAATTTGCATCTGCGCTATCTTGGTGCATTCTACTTAATTTTTTTATCTGTTTTGATACCTCTTTGTATGCACTTTTGCTCATGTATTTTTTTATTTTTTCTAGCTTTGAGTGATATTCCTCTATTTCAGAATCTCTTGTAGCATCAGTGCCTAGTTCTTTTTGAATCTGCTTTAATTGCTCTTTTAGGAAATATTCTTTGTTGATTTTTTCCATTTGAGAATTAACTTTAACTTTTATTTCTTTTTGGATTTGTTGTGCCTTTATCTCTTCTATTATCGTATCAATTAGGGTTAATATCCTCTCTTCAGTGTCTTCTTCTTTAAAGATTCTATATGCTTGTTCTTTTTTTAGTTTTGTAGCACTTGCAATTAAGTCTATGGCTCTATTTGGTTCATAAGTTTCATTTATGCTTCTTAGTAAATCTTGCGGGAATGATTGTGATATGCTATGTAGTGTCCTTGTTTTTTCTTTTAGGATATTTAGCATTGCTTCTACTCTTGATTCATCATAAGGCTTGGGTAGAATCGGCATAACACTTGCGATTATTGGCTCTTTGTTTGTTAGGCTTATTATCTTTCCGCGAATTATCCCTTGAAATAGTATTTTTGTCCTACCTTCTGGTAAGGATACTTTTCGCATTATATTGCCTATAACCCCTACATCATAAAAAGAATCTTCTTCATCTTCACTCTTTTTTTCTTTTAGTGTGGTAATTAGCACCATTTTGTCTTTGCTTTCCATTGCTAGTTCTATGGCTTTTAGACTCGCTTCATCTTCTATAAATAGCGGTGCAATCATAAATGGATATAAAAACATATCCTCTTCTACTATTATTGGTAGATTTTTTGGAAATGAATCTTTGTCTATTTGCATGTTTTCTCTCTTAGATTAATTAATTACCATTCGAATAATTTTTTATACCATGGTGTATTTACTTGATTAAAATATACATCTTTTACCCATGAGTTTTCGTCAATTTTTTCTTGATATAGTTTTGCTGCGTCTTCTTTTTTCTTTTTGGTATATAGATTTATTATTTCTCTATTTAGTGTTAGGTTTGCTAGTTCTAACTTTAAAAGCATTGTATCTACCATTGGTCTATATCTTGAGTATGGATACTTGGCACTAAACTCCTTTGCTTCTTGTATTGACTTTAGAAGCAGTTGTTGATCTCTAAATTGCTCTGCAAATGCAAAGTAGTTTGCTTGTAGTTTTAAAAACTTGATGAAGTCTATGTTAGATTCTGTTCCGAATCTTTTTGTGTATTCATCAAAATAATATCCTGCCAATAAATATTCTTCTTCTTGCATGTGTGCTCTACCTAAAATTAGCATAGCTTCAGATAACAAGGGGGTGTTTAAATGTTCGCTTTGCAATGACACAAAGTAGCTATCTGCTTTTTCTAAATCACCATTACGAATCTCTTTTAACATATTTTGATACCAATAATCTGGTGTTTTATTTATTTCGTCTAAGTCTAATCCGCTATTTGACTTTGTAGTGCAAGATGCCAAAAACAACACAAAAAATAATCCGACCGCTGATACTTTCACTATTTTTAACACAACTTTTCCTCTAATTTTTGAGATTTAACGCATAAATAAATTGCAAAATGCTAATTATAGCTAATAAGAAATATAATTTTTCTAAAAACTATCTAAATAAAATTGATTTTTTGTTTTTCTTGCGATAAAATCACAATTACATAAAATAAACATAAAGCTTAGAGAGTTTAAGGAAAAAGTATGGAATTTGTGGTTAAATCACCGATTTTAGGGTTTGAACATATTGAAAAAATGAAGCTTGAGAGAATTTCAAAAGATGATGAAACTTTCATGCAGTTAAAGAGTTGTGGAGATGATGGCATATCTTTTACGCTGGTTAATCCATACGCTATGAGAGGTGATTATGAGTTTGAGATTCCTGCGCCAATTAAAGCACTCTTGGAATTATCTACCAAAACAAATACAGATACAAATAGCACTAAATTGGTAACTTTAAATATAGTATGCATAAAAGAACCAATCGAGGAATCCACGGTTAATTTTCTAGCTCCTTTATTGTTTAATTTTGATAATGCTACGATGGCTCAAGTTGTTTTAGAGAGCTTTAGATACGAAAACTTTGGTCTATCAGAGCCAATTTCTAAGTTTTTTGATTTTTCAAATAAAAACTCTTAAGCAAAAATGGAAACATTAATACTTGTCGGATATGGCAAGATGGCTAGAGCCCTCGCATTTGGGTTAAGAGATAGATTTAAGCTCAAAGTCTGCGGTAGAGACAAGATAAAGATTCGTGCTTTTTGTGATGAGTTATCACAGGGCAATTCATTTAATGTAGAACCATACTTTTTGGATGACAATATCATAGATATACAAGATTCTCATGTTCTTTTATGTATTAAGCCATATGCTATTAATGAATTTTTATACAAAGGTAAAGCAAGTGCTGTGTATTCGATACTCAATGCAGTGAATCTAGATTCATTAAAAACAGAAATTAGTAGTGAAACCTACATAAGGGCTATGCCAAATGTAGCTGCACAATTTAATAGATCGATTACTAGCATTTGCGGTGATATGGAAGCAAAAGATAAGGCATTTGATATTTTTGGTGTAATAGGTAGATGCGTATGGCTTGATGAGAAAAAAATGTCAATAGCAACAGCAGTTGGTGGTTGTTCTCCAGCATTTTTAGCAGTTATTGCAGAATCTTTTATCGATAGTGCAGTTGCGTATGGGCTTAGTAGAGATGAGGCAAGAGAGGTAGTTCAAGGATTATTTTATGGGTTTTCTAGTTTGTTAGATGAGATTCACCCAAGCCTAATAAAAGAGAGCGTAATGAGTCCGGGAGGCTCAACTTCTCAAGGCATTTTGAGTTTAGAGAGAGATGGCATAAGGGGTGTGATTAGTAATGCCATTTTAAATTCTAAGAATTTTTCGTAGTGAGAGATATAGAGCATATAGCAATACTTGGCGGTAGTGGCAGTGGCAAGACCAAATTGTCGCTCGAGGTTGCTACTTTATTTGATTGTGCTATCTTGTCATTAGATTCTCTTAGTGTGTTTAGAGAAATAGATATTGCTTCTGCAAAGCCCAGTAAAGAGGAAAGAGGAGATATTGTTCATTTTGGGTTTGATATTATTTCTCCAGCTAATAGTCATAATGTCCATACTTTTATTGATGAATATAATAAAGCGGTATCTTTTTGTAGGGATAATAATAAGAAGCTTTTAATTGTTGGTGGTAGTAGTTTTTATTTAAAAACATTGCTTAGTGGCCTATCAGAGATTCCTAAGCTTGATAAAGACTATATACAAGAAAAGCTAGATAGCATAGGTGATATTGCAGAGAGATATATGTTTTTAGATTCAATTGATAGTGAATATGCTAAAAATCTAAAACCAAGTGATACTTATAGGATAGATAGGGCTTTAAGCATATATTTTGCTACAAACACAAAGCCTAGTGTGTATTTTGCTAAAAATCCTCCAAAGCCAATAATAAAACAATGTAAAATCTTTGAGATTCTGCTTAGTAGAGATGAATTGCTAAAAAAAATACAGATTCGAACGCAAGATATGTTTGATAGAGGTATTATAGATGAGGTTAGATATTTGGTGGATAAATATGGAGAAACAAAGCAATGGATAAAAAGCATAGGCATTAAAGAATCTCTATCTTATATAAAAGGTGGAATCTCGCTAAAAGAAGCCCAAGAGTTGATAGTAACCCACACAATGCAACTTACAAAAAGACAAAGGACATTTAATAAAACACAACTTGAATCTCATTTGAAAGGTAATTATGATGAAATTTGCTCTAGTGTAATTGAGCATTTGAAAATGTGTTAAAATTCATTAAAAGTATTTATAAGGTTATATCATGGGTAAGAAGCTTTTGTATGTTAGTCCATTTAATTTGCACGATACTAGCTCTGGTGCTGCCTTGCAGGTAAGAACAATGCTTGAATCTTTGGTAAAAAGGGGTATTGAAGTTAAAGTTTTAAGCAGTTTTGTCTTTGATTCTCCTAGAGGCACTACTTATTTTGGAAATTTAGAAGAAGAGATAAAAAGGGGCGTTAATTCTCCAGCAATTATTCATGATAGTGGCATAGAATATAGATATCTTGTGTGCCAAAATAGAGATTTAAATTTAATGACTTATAAAGAGTTGTGGGATTTTTTCCAATACTTTACAATGATGTGCAATACATATAGACCTGATATTGCTATGGGATATTGTGTTGGAACAATAGGAGTAGCAATACAAGCAGAATCTAAAAAAAGAGGTATCCCATTTGTATATCCTTTGTGTAATGCAAATCACCCTCATTTTGAGTTTTGGGATTGTGATTTAATCTTTACAGAATCCAAAGCCACAGCTAATTTATATGGCATTAGGGATAGACTTAATGTATGTAGCACTGGTATTTTTATAGATAAGGATAAATGTGTAACACAAGAAAGAGATCCGCAATATATAACTTTTGTAAATCCTTCACCAAGTAAGGGTGCTACTATCTTTGCAAAAATAGCTGAAGTTTGCAAAAAAGAGTTACCTGATTTAAAGTTTTTAGTAATTGATACTAGGGTTAGTTTTGTTGAAGCTTTGCCTTTAATGCATTTATCAAGCAATAAAGAAAAGTGTCCATACAAGCCTCAACAATTTACAAATGTTGATTTTATGAAAGCTACAAATAATATGAAAGAAGTTTATAAAAGAACAAAGGTATTATTAGCTCCATCTATAGCTTATGAATCTTGGGGTAGAGTTATAAGTGAGGCAGTGCTAAATAAAGTCCCATGCGTAATAAGTGGTGGAAATGGCGGTATGGAAGAAGCAATGGCAGGAGCAGGTATAGCAGTAGCAGTGCCTGAAGCATGTAAAGAAGACCATCTAAGAATCCCTACTAATGAAGAAATTAAGCCATGGGTTTCTGCGATCAAAAAAGTACTAAAGAGTGATTTTAGCAAAGAGTTTGAAGAAGCAGAAAAACAACTAGATATAGAAGCTAGCACAGATAGACTGCTAGAGTTATTAGAACCATTATTTATGCGTAAGGCAAGTAATAGCCCTCATATAATCCATAATGGAAGCTTGAGAATGGGTGCTGATGGAAACTATAGATAAAGAAGTCTTTAGGAATATTCCTAAAATTGACAAATTATTAGAGCATGAATCTTTTGTTGGGTTTAATAGAGGATTTTTAAAAAAGTGTATAAATAAATTTTTAGAGATTTATAGGCAAGAATTACTTAAGGGTAGCAAGATTTTAAGCATTGATGAATGTGTGCTTGAAATATCAAAAATCTATGAATCTGTCTTTAGAAAATCATTAAAGCCACTTATTAATGCTACTGGAATTGTTGTGCATACAAATTTAGGAAGAAGTGTATTTTCCGAAGAATTATTAGATGAAGCAAAGCATGTTTTGAGTGCTTATAACAATTTAGAATATGATGAAAAATTAGCCAAGAGAAGTGAGCGATATATACACCTTAAAGAGATTTTTGTAAATTTGTTAGAATGCGAAGATGTCCTTGTTGTAAATAATAATGCAGCTGCTGTTTTTTTAATACTAAATACATTTGCAAAAAATAAAGAGGTGATAATCTCAAGAGGTGAGCTAGTAGAGATAGGTGGAAGCTTTAGGATTCCTCAAGTTATGGAAAATGCTGGTGCGATTTTAAAAGAAGTTGGCACAACAAATAAGACAAATATTTTGGACTACCAAGAAGCTATTAACCAAAATACTGCAATGATTTTTAAGGCTCATAAATCAAATTACGACATAGTTGGATTTAGTAGTGAAGTTTCATTTGAGGAATTAATTTTACTATCAAATAAGCATGATATTTTAGATTATTACGATTTGGGAAGCGGATTTTTAGAAACTAGTAGTAATTTTAATGTATGTGAAGATTCTTTAGAGACAATAGCTAAACTAAAACCAAGCCTAGTTAGTTTTAGTGGAGATAAGCTTTTAGGCGGAGCGCAAGCAGGGATTATATTTGGCAAAAAAAAATATATAGACCAATTAAAGAAAAACCAGCTTTTGCGTATGCTAAGGGTGGATAAATTTACTATTTGTCTTTTGGAATCTACGCTACTTTGTTATTTAAAGGGTGATATAGACAAAATACCAACTGCAAAAATGTTGAGCTATACATTAGATGAGCTTGAAAAAAGAGCAAGAACTTTATATGAAATGTTGCCAAAAAAATACAATGCCACAATAATTGAGGCAATAGGTTATAGCGGTGGTGGTGCTATGCCAAATAAGCAGTTAAAATCATTTGGAATCTCGCTTGTAAGTAAAGATGAATCAGAGCTTGAGAGGTATTTGCGAGATAGTGGAATAATTGCTAGGATAGAAAATGGTGCAGTTATACTTGATATACGAACGATATTTGATAGAGATTTTCTAAAAATAAAAGAGGTTTTAGAGGAATGCAAAATTTAATTATAGGCACTATTGGGCATATAGACCATGGAAAGACAAGTCTAATAGAGACTATAAATGGTTTTTGGGGAGATAGCAGAAAGGAAGAGCAAGAAAGAGGAATCACGCTTGATTTGAGCTTCTCTAATTGTCTAAGCAATAATAAAAATATTTCTTTTATCGATGTGCCTGGACATGAGAAGCTAGTAAAGCATATGATAGCAGGTGCGTTTGGTATGGACTATTGTATGCTTGTAGTAGCTGCAAATGAAGGGCTTAAGCCACAAAGTATAGAGCATATAAAAATTGCAAAATTGCTTGGAGTTAGTAGCTTTATAGTTGTTTTTACAAAATGTGATTTAGAAGATATAGATACTACAAATGCGACAAATGAGATACTAGAGCTAATCTCTCCTTTAAAAATATTTCACACTTCAATATATGATAAAAAAAGCATTGAATCTTTAAAAAATTATCTATTCTCACTACCAAATAAGATTCATAGAAATTTAGATGTTTTTAGATATTACATAGATAGGGTATTTACGCTAAAGGGTATAGGTTGTGTTGTAAGTGGGACATTGCTTGATGGAAGGTTGGCTTTAGAAGATAAAATTTGGTGTTGTAATTTAAATAGGGCATTAAATATAAAAAATATACAAAACCATGGCGAGTATCTAAAAGTAGCAAACATTGGAGAGAGAGTTGCTATAAACTTAAGTGGAGTATCACATAATGAGCTAAAAAGAGGCGATTTGTTAACAAAGAAGGGCTATTTTAGGGGATTTGATACTTTAGAAGTTAGTATTGAACTCTTTAGTGATGTAGCACATAATAGTGATGTAATATTTTATATAGGTGCATTAAAGTGCAACGCTAGAATCTTGTTTTTAGATGATTCTAAAAAGTATGCAACAATAAAAACGCAACAAAAGATTTTTGCAATTTTTGGAGAGAGATTCATAATAAGAGATGATAATGTAACACTAGGTGGCGGTAGCATACTTGGAGCAATAGCAGATCCTATGAAGAAGTCTCAAAAATTACATTGTGTAAAGCTTTTATATAAAAGAGATTTTAAAAATGCGTTTTTGTTGCTTTTAGAAGTGCATAAAAAAGGATTTGGACTTCTTAGTGCTACACAAAGATTTGCAATCTCAAAAGAAGAAGCACTAAATATTGCTAATACTTTGGAGAATTGCTATGTAGATAGCCTAAATTTAGTCGTATATCCAAAAAGCAGTATAGATGTTGTGCTAGGATATATTAAAGAAATATTACACAAGAATAAAAAAGCACTTCTATCAAGCACACTATTAACCCAAAAATACTCATGGGTATCGGAAAATCTTGCTACACTTGCTTTAGAGTGTGCAATTAGCGATAAACTAGTTGTTAAAAAAGAATCTTTTTTTGTATCTCCTAGCTTTAATGATAGTGTGCATAGTTATGTGTATAATGAAATATACTCTATGCTACTTACCCAAGAGTATGAACCACTTGCACCATATAATATTTATGATGTTTTAGATATTGATAGAAAAACAGGTGATGATGCTTTAAAGATTCTAACTAAAGAAAAGAAGGTATTAAGACTTAGTCATAAGCTATTTATTACATCTAGTGCGTTATCTAAGCTACTTGAAGAGATGAGGTCTATTATAAAAAATGAAGGATATTTGGATATTAATAATTTTAAGAGACATTTTCCATTAAGTAGAAAATATTTAATTACATATCTTGATTATCTTGATAGTTTTTCAGATATTATAAACACCAATGGAACAAGGACATTAAAGGATAGTTGATGTTTGATTTTTTGCATAATCCACCGCTTAATAGAGAACTAATAAATATGCTTGGTGGAGATAGAGTAAATATGCTAAGTATCACGCCAAATGCACAACAAAAATCCAAAAAAGACAACCAAGCTTTAAGCGAGACTTTGCATTGTGCTATATCGCGCCCTTTTAGTTTTAGTTTGGAATCTTTTTCTTTCTTGCTTAGTTTATGTGAGGCTTATGGTAGAGTTGGAGTAATTGCAAGTGCAAATAAAATGCTATATGAAGCCTCAAGAACACATAATAATTGCATACAAATTATCCCAAATATCGATAATGGAAGTGTTGAAAGCGGAGTAAGAGAGGCACTCTCTAATGGAGTTAAGTGTTTTTTTGTTCCGTATTTAAATGAAGATATTTTAACTTCGAATCTATATTTAGATGAAATACTTCATTCTTGCTTTAGTGTTTGGGATATTAGCTATGCATTAGCACTAAATTTGCCACTACCAAAAAATGCAAATTTCATGCTTATAAATGGTGAAAATCTAGGGGTTCTTAGAGGATATGGAATCTTGTGCAGTAAAAAGAGTGATTTTTTTGGGCTTAGTGCTTTAAGTATGTATTTAGAGATAGAAAATTTGTATGAAGTATTCATAAAAGCAATATCGCTAAAGCAAGAATGTAGCGGTATAGACTATGCTTGTAGATTTTTTGAGCATATAAAAGAAATATTGCATGATGATGTGTATAGATTCTACAACACGCCAAAAAATACGCTACCATTGGGGCTTGTATCTAGTAGGGCTAGAAATCTCATTCAAAGTTTGCTTTTTGATGATATATCTTTAATTAATGGGGTTGATTGTTTATATGGCTTTTCTAGTCCTTCTTTTGTTTTGCAACTTATGGGGTTTAGTGAAGATAGGGCCAGAGAGCTTTTATGTCTTAGCTTTAACAATCAAAATATAGATGATACAACAATAAAAGAAAGTGCAATAAAGATAGCTAATAATTTTTTACAATTAAAAAAACTACAAGGATAAACATGGAATTAACACAAGCGATAAAAGCATTAGAATTAGCCGGTAGAAACTTTAAGCTAGAGACACAAATTTTGCCTCTATCTAGTTTAAATAAACGAATTTTAAGTGAGGACATTATTTGCCAAAAGTCTTTACCTGCGTTTGATAATTCTGCTATGGATGGGTTTGCTTGTTGTCTAAGTGATAGACAAAGCAAAGTGATAGGAACGATACTAGCTGGTGATTTTTCTTCTCTTAGCATTAAAAGTGGAGAATCTATAAAAATAATGACAGGAGCAAAGATACCTAATGGCGCAGACTTTGTAGTGCCATTTGAAGAGGTAGAAGGGGGCTTTAGTGCAGAGAAGATAGTATTAAATAAAGAATATCAAAAGGGACAAAATATTCGCATTATGGGAGAAGAAGTAAGCAGGGGAAATATACTCTTAAGTGTTGGAGATGAGTTAGATTCAAGTGCATTAATGATTCTAGCTTCACAAGGCATAAGTCATGCTAGTGTGTATGAGAAGCTAAAAATTTGTGTTTTTTCTAGTGGAGATGAGCTAAAAGAGCCGTGGGAGAGTGCAGCTGACTATCAAATATATAACTCAAATACAACAATGATAATAGAGAATCTAAAAGAAGTTGGTATAGAGTGTAGCTATGGTGGAGTGTTAAGAGATGATAAGGATAGTATAAGGGCTATTTTAGATAGTGCTTATGATGTGATTTTTACAACTGGTGGAGCTAGTAAAGGCGAGGCTGATTTTATGCGCGAGATTCTAAGTGAAAATGGTGAGTTTATAGTTGATTTTATAAATATTAAACCAGGAAAACCAATAATGGTATCAAAATATAGAAGTAAAAATAGGGATAAGTTTATAGTAGCATTACCAGGGAATCCTTTAGCTTCTTGTGTGTTGTTAAAGTTTTTAATTATTCCATTTTTAAGGCAGCTTAGTGGTGCTAGTGCACATTATTTGCAATATATATCTCTAAAAAATACTGAATCTTTTAGAAAAAAAAATAGAGTAGAAGCTATGCTTGGAGATATTAAAAATGGAGAGTTTAGTGTGGTTAGGGGTTATACCTCTGGGGAGATTTTGCCTATTTTTAGAAGTAGTGCTATTGCTATTTTTTCACAAGATAGATGTGATATAGAAAGTAAAGATCAAATTAAAATATTGCCTTTTAAAAGTTTATGGGGCAAAATAGAATCTAATTACATAAATTAGGAGGGGTTATGAAAAAGATTTTATTTGCAATTGATGATACAAAGGCGTGTCAAAAGGCTGCTAGTTTTATTGTTGATTTTTTTGGGAAAGATGAACGCTTTAGCATTACTTTAGTGCATGTAAAAACGCCAATAATGCTATATGGAGAGGCAGCACTTGCAGCATATGAAGAGATAGAAAACAAAGAAAGCAAAGAAAGTAGTAAGCTATTAGAAAAGTTTGTTGATATTTTTAGAAATAATAATATTGATGTTACAAGTGTTATGCTAGAAGGTGAAGCAGTAGAGGAAGTGCTAGAGTATTCTAAAGATTATGATTTATTGGCGATAGGACATAGTGAGAGTAGTATTTGGAATAGTATTTTTTCAAGCAATCAAAGTAGTTTCTCTGAAAAGTCTCCTATACCGATTCTAATTGTAAAGTAACATTTATATGTTACTTTATTACTCATATAAATATACTTGTTACTCTACTAAACATATATAAAACTATTTTCAAAAAGTAAGCTAGATTCAATTACTATTAGTATAAATTAGTGTAGGATATTATTAAACCTAATAACAAAGGAGTATTAATGGAGCGCAATAGCAATTATTACGAATCTATAAATAAATTTAAGAGATTTGTTACTTTAAGAAACAAAGTTGCCACTACACTATCAATAGTAGTGCTTATATGTTACTATGTTTTTGTAGCTGGAATTGGATTGTTTCCCGATGTGTTGGGTTATAGGCTTGGACCTAGCTCCATTACGCTTGGGATTATGGTTGGTATTTTTTTAATAATCTTATGTATTTTAACAACCGGACTTTATACATTTTTTGCAAATAAATATTTTGACAAAGTTCAACAAGAAGTTATAGAGGATTTGGAAAAAAGTGGTGCTTTAGATGATTTGAAGCTAGGCAAAACAAAAGAGAGGGAAAATTATGAATAAAATATTGTTAGGATTTATTATTAGTATTTCAAGTGTTTTTGGTGCTGCTGTTGATGTGGGTAGTGCTGGTATGTCTAGCTTCAATCCTATTGCAGTTAGTATGTTTGTGATATTTGTTCTTGCGACTTTGGGAATTACTTTTTATTCAAACAAAAAATCACAAAGTGCAAGTGGTTTTTACACTGCAGGTGGTAATATCACAGGATTGCAAAATGGAACTGCTATTGCAGGAGACTTTATGAGTGCGGCTAGTTTTTTGGGGATTACTGCACTTGTTTTTACAAATGGTTTTGATGGGCTTATTTATTCTATTGGTTTTTTGGCTGGTTGGCCTATTATTTTGTTTTTGATTGCTGAAAAATTCAGAAATCTAGGGAAATTCACATTTGCAGATATTACTGCATATAGATTAGATTCAAAGCCCATTAGAGTTATATCTGCTATTTCTGCACTTAGCGTAATTGTATTTTATTTAATCGCACAAATGGTTGGTGCAGGGCAACTAATACAAGTGTTATTTGGGCTTCCGTATGCTACTGCTGTTATTTTGGTTGGAATTTTAATGATTTGCTATGTTGTATTTGGTGGTATGCATGCGACAACTTGGGTGCAAATTATTAAGGCTATTTTATTGCTTGGTGGAGCGACTTTTATGTCGATTATGATTTTATATTTAACCAAATTTGATCTTAGTTATTACTTTGCAGAAGCGGTGAAAAATCACCCTCAAGGTGAGAAAATAATGTTACCTGGAGGATTTTTGCCTGATACTATTTCTGCTGTTTCTTTGGGACTTGCTTTGATGTTTGGAACTGCTGGGCTTCCTCATATTTTAATGAGATTTTTCACGGTTAAAGACGCAAAAGAGGCTAGAAAGTCAGTATTTTATGCAACCGGTCTTATAGGATATTTTTATATCCTTACATTTATTATTGGCTTTGGTGCTATTGCATTATTGCTTGGGAATCCAAACTTCTTAAACGAAGATGGAAGCTACAATGGTATTTCAAATATGATTGCTGTTACTTTAGCACAAGTGATTGGCGGTGATTTATTTTTAGGATTCATCTCTGCAGTTGCATTTGCTACTATTTTGGCAGTAGTTGCTGGACTTGCTATTTCTGGTGCTGGAGCTATAAGTCATGATTTGTTTGTAAATGTGTGTAAAAATGGAGAATGCGATCCAAAGTTAGAGATGAAGGTTACCAAAATTGCAACAATTGGCATTGGAATCTTGGCGATATTTTTAGGGATTATTTTTGAGAAGCAAAATGTAGCTTTTACCGTTGGATTGGCATTTGCCATAGCAGCTAGTGTCAATTTTCCTATATTATTACTTAGCATATATTGGAAAGAATTAACTACAAAAGGTGCATTTTTTGGTGGATTAATAGGACTTATTTTTGTGGTTGTATTAGTTGTCTTAAGCCCTAGCATTTGGGTGAAGAGCTTTGGATTTGAAGAGGCTATCTTCCCATATGATCACCCGGCTATTTTTTCTATGCCACTTACTTTTGTGTTAATTTATGTTATTTCTAAACTTGATAATTCAAAACGAGCTACAATCGATAGAGCAGGATTTGAAGCACAAGATTTTAGAGCACAGAGCGGAGTTGGTATAAGCGAGGCAGTAGCACATTAGCATGATTAATCTCCAAAAATTTTGGAGATTATAATGGAACTAGAAAATATTGTAAAAATTTATGATGAATAATTTTACAAACAAGCAGAAGGCAGTTATAGATCTGCAATACACACAATAAATTTTTTGTAACCAAAAAGTGTCATTGATGTTGGTTGTGCGTTGGCACTTGGCTTAAAGCTTGGAGCGAGTTTGATTCTTCTATTAGGGTGTTTGGTATTGATGGGAATAATATGGAAGATTCTATGTTTTTTATCCCAAAATCAAATTATCAACAAGTAAATCTAACAAATGATTATCAAAAAATCTTAGAATCTTTAAATAATAATGAAACTTATAAAGCCTCTAGTATGCGGGGGGGGGTTGGGAGGATTAAGCCCTTTGATGTAGCAGAGAGCTTAGAAGTTGCAGAACATTTTGAAGTAAAATATGCTCAAAATTTCATAAATTTATTAACTAGTTTATCTTATATTATAATTTTTTCAGCTGCAATTCCTCTCCAAGGTGGAACTCATCATGTAAATGAGCAACCACCAGCGTATTGGGCTAATTTGTTTGCTAGTAATGATTATGTATGTTATGACTTTATAATACTAAATTTTGGAACAATGCAAATATATAATTGGTATAGGCAGAATATACTTGTTATTGCACATAAAATGTAAATTTTGGCGCTATCTCTCCAGTATCATCTCATAGCTTTTTAATAACGCTAGATATGTATTATAGGTATTTTATACAAAATCAATAGGATCTATATCGATTGTGCAATTCTCTCCACGCAATATTAGCAAAGAATCATGCAGATTCTTTGCTTCTGTACTTCTTAGCATGATACTAAATCTCCATTTGTTGGATAACTTTTGAATTGGAGATTCCCCATATCCTACTATTGTTGTCTTGCTTTTTAGATTCTGTTTTATTTTGGAGATTAATTTTTCCATTATTAAAATCGCTTTATCTTTGTTTATGTGTGAGATTTTTACAAGTGCTAAACGCATATATGGTGGGTATAGGTGCTCTCTAATTAGTAATTCATCTTTTAAAAAAGATTCGTAATCTTGCAGATAATTTTGTAAGTATTCTTTATTTTTGCTTTGAATTAGAACTAATCCAGAATCTTTTCTTCCGCTTCGTCCAGCTAGTTGCAATAGTAAAGATATTGCTTTTTCATTTGCCCTATAATCACAGCTTTGAGCTATGTAATCTATGCCTAAAATTACACTTAGTTTTACATTGTGATAATCATGTCCTTTTGATAACATTTGAGTGCCAACTAAAATATCTATTTTTCTTTTGTTAAACTCATTAAGAATGTGTGTTAGTTTTTTTTGTGTTGTTATCTCATCTCTATCAAAGCATTGAATTTTTGAATCTTTTAGATTGCTTTGTAGATATTTTACATATTCTTGTGTGCCTATTCTTTGGCTACTTAATTCACCTCCACAAGGACATCTTTGTGGGATTTCTTGTGTGTGTTGGCAATAGTGGCATTTTAGTTTTTTATTTTTTAAGTGCAAACTCATTCCAACGCTACAATTTGGGCAGTGTATGCTAGTGCTACAAGATTTGCATATTAAGTATTTGAAATTTGCCCTAGTTGGGAGAAATACTATTGCTTGATTATTTGAATCTATGGTGTTTTGTAGTGAGTTTATAATTATTTTATCTTCACTATTTTCACAAAATACGAATTTTTTGTTTGAATTATAGTAAGTGCCTTTTAGTCTATACATAGAATTATTTTCTTTGAATCTATAATATGTAGAGAGGCTTGGTGTTGCAGATCCTAGAAGTATTTTTATATTATGTTTTTGTGCAAGATAGAGTGCTACATCTCTTGCGTGGTATGTTGGGTTTGAGCTTGATTTGTATGCATCATCATGCTCTTCATCGATTATTATTAGCCCTAAAGAGTGTATTGGCAAAAACAATGCAGATCTTGCACCAGCTAAGATTCTTATTTTATTATCATAAATTAAGTTTAGTATTTCATTTTTCTTTTTTTTGCTAACTTTTGAATGCCAAAAGGCTAAAATGTCCCCAAAAACCGCCTTTAGTCTCTTTTCCATTTGTGGTGTTAGCGAGATTTCAGGCATTAGAAAGATTGCATTTTGTCTATTTTTTAGTGCTTCATTTATTAAATGTATGTATATTTCTGTTTTGCCACTTCCAGTATCACCAAATAAAAGTGTGCTTTGTCTATCTTTTATGAAGTTTAGTGCCAAATTTTGTGCTTGGCTTAGGCTTTGTAGTTTGAATTCTATGGAATCTAGCTTTGTATCTTTGTTTTTAAATGGTGTAAATAGCCCATAGCTAATGGCTCTTGTTGTAAAATAATAACTAGTAATAAATTCTGCTATTGATAATTGAATCTTGCTTAGAAAATATTCGCTTGCAACTGCCTCTTTGCATTCAAAATTTGGTTTATTAGATTCTAAAAATACAACACCATGTATTATCTTGTTTATTAACTCTACTTCTACTATTTGTCCTATTTTTAGTGGTATTTTAGAATAGTATGTTAGCTCTTGTAGATTATGTTTTAGTGGTAATATTTTATAGTAGAACAATTATCTGCTTTTTAACTTTGTGATAGCACATTGTATGTTTTGTTTTAAGCTTTGTGTTTCTTCGCTTGACTCTAAAAATGCTACTAGCAAATCGCGAGGATTCACATTGCCACTATCGTCTGCTAGATTTTTTAGTTTAGCTAAAGTTTCGCTTGATATATCCTTTGAAGGTATTTCATAGAATCTTCCATAGATACAAACGCGAAATGGACTATCCATAATCAACCCTTAATCACACTTTGAATCTTATCCTTGATTACTGCTAACTCTTTGTTTTGAGTTTCTAGGATCCTATCTTTTTCATTTATCTCATCACAAAGCGAGTTTATTTCTGATTTTTTTGCTTCATTTTCTGCTTTTAGCAATACAATTTGTTGTCTTAATTGTTGATTTTCTTCTTTAAAGAGCTTATATTCTTCAAGTAGCTTATCTATACCTTCTAAAAGTGTGTTCGATTCATTTTCTTCCATAGCAACTCCTATTGCATTGAA
Organism: Helicobacter ibis; assembly: GCF_027859255.1. Lineage (NCBI taxonomy): Bacteria > Pseudomonadati > Campylobacterota > Epsilonproteobacteria > Campylobacterales > Helicobacteraceae > Helicobacter > Helicobacter ibis. The sequence goes on along the minus strand of NZ_JAQHXR010000005.1, from coordinate 4,258 downwards.
TAAAGTGTGGTATTTTAACATAAACATATAATTTTTGCTAAAATACGCAATCTTAAAAATTGGAAAAGCATGAATTTCATCGAAGTAAATCAAGTTTATAAAAAATATGGCAAACTGGAAGTTTTAAAAAATATTAATTTAAGTATAAAGCAAGGTTCAATTTTTGGTCTTGTAGGACATAGTGGTGCTGGGAAGAGCACATTGCTTAGGACATTTAACGGGCTTGAGGGTATAAATAGTGGTAGTATTAAAATAGATGGAGTTGAAGTTACATCTCTAAAAAAGGAATCTTTGCGAAAGTTACGCAAAAATATTGGCATGATTTTTCAGCATTTTTCGCTTATGGATAGGAAAAGTGTGTATGAAAATATAATCTTGCCACTAGAATGTTGGGGAGAGAAGATAGATAAAGATAGAATCTATAATCTACTTGAGCTAGTTGGGCTAAAAGATAGGGCCAAGCATTATCCAAGTGAGCTTAGTGGAGGTCAAAAGCAAAGAGTAGCTATCGCTAGGGCATTGGTTATGAATCCTAAATTACTTCTTAGTGATGAGGCGACAAGTGCGCTTGATCCACTAATTACAAGTTCTATTTTAGATTTATTGCTAGAAATTAAAGAAAAGCTTGGTGTCACAATTGTTATTGTTACACATGAAATGGAAGTTGTAAAAAAGATATGTAGCGAGGCTGCATTTATGGAAAATGGAGAGATTCTAAAATGCGGAAGCATTGAATCGCTATTCCTAGAACCAGACAAAAAAATGAGAGAGTTTTTGGGAGAAAATGAGATATTACCAAGTAGCGGGGTTAATATAAGAATCTATTTTCCAAAGGAAGTAGCAAGCAATCCAATTATCACAAAAATGGCAAGAGAGCTTGATATAGATTGTAACATAGTATGGGGGAATTTAGAATCTTTTGGTGGTATCGCACTTGGTGTGCTTGTTATAAATATACAAGAGGATATAAAAGAGAAAGTCTTTAGTTACCTAAGCACACATGGGACAAATTGGGAAATAGTTGATTAAGGGATTTTATGTCGGTGATTACAACAAATATAATGCATGCAACTACAAGGGAGATAAATTTATTTACAAAGCATACTTTAGATTTAAAGAGTTATTTAGAGTTTGGTTGTGGAGGTAGCACATTTAATATGTTTTATCTAACTGAAGCTAATGTAATTAGCGTTGAATCTGATTTTAATTTTGCAAGGCAATTATTAAATAATTTAATGATTTTTGGCAATAGATTAAATATTTTTCATGTAAATATAGGTGCTGCTAAAGAGTGGGGAGTGCCAGTAGATGATAGTAGCAAAGCTTCTTTTTCATCGTATTCTTCTGCTATATTTAATGCGATTAATAGTGGGGGGGGGGCGAAATTGATACTATTTTTGTAGATGGCAGGTTTAGGGTAGCGTGTGCATTGAAGTCTATCAAACACTATCCAAATTCTAAGATAATCATTCATGATTTTTTTGATAGATTGGAAATTTATGGTTGTTTGCTTGAGTTTTTAGAATGTATCGATAGAGTAGATACTCTTGGGATATTTTTTGTAAAAGATTGTAAGAAAGAAAAGCTAGAGAAATATTATGAGGAATATAAATATGATTTTAGATAAGGATTGTTATGGATTATAAATTGTTAAATATATTATTAGAAGCTACAATTGATACTCTTTATATGAGTATTGTAGCAACTACAATTGCTACTGCTTTAGCGATTATTCCCGCTATTTTGCTTGTGTTACATGCACCAAATGGACTATCTCCAAATAGAGCCATATTTGTCGTGCTAGATACTATTACAAATACTCTTAGGTCTTTTCCTTTTTTGATTTTGATGGTTGTGTTATTTCCATTTACGCAATGGCTAATAGGAAAAAGTATAGGTGCTAGTGCCGCTATTGTTCCTTTAAGTATTGGTGCTGCACCATTTATAGTTAGAATAATAGAATCTGCGTTAAAAGAGGTTGATAGAGGTGTTATTGAAGCTTCACTTAGTTTTGGGGCTAGTAATTTGCAAATCATTTTTAGAGTAATGTTTATAGAGGCATTACCCAGCATTGTATCTGGCATTACACTTGCTTTAATACTTGTCATTGGCTTTAGTGCTATGGCTGGTGCAGTAGGCGGTGGAGGACTTGGCGATGTTGCTATAAAATATGGTTATTATAGATTTCAAAGCGATATTATGTTATATACTGTGTTGATTTTAATCTTCTTAGTTCAATTAATCCAAAGTTTTGGTGATTTTTTATATAGGAAATTAAAACGATGATTTTAACTGTAAGGGGTTTTGATGTTAAATAAATTGTTATTTTCGGTGTTTGGAGTTTTTTTGGCTGTTTTTTTTATAGCGTGCGGAGTGGATTCTGATTCTAGTGCTGACACTAAAGGAAGTGCAAAGTTAATAGTTGGAGCTACTCCAGAGCCGCATGCTACGATACTGTCACAGGTTGTTCCATTATTAGAAAAAGAGGGTATTAGTTTAGAAATTAAAGAATTTACAGACTATGTAACTCCTAATTTATCACTTGAAGATGGATCTTTAGATGCAAATTTTTTCCAGCATAAGCCTTATTTGGATTCTTTTAATGCAGAGAAGGGGACAAAGCTAGTAAGCGTTGCTAGTATCCACTTAGAGCCAATGGGTGTTTATTCTAAAAAAATTAAAAGCCTAGATGAGCTAAAAGATGGAGATGTAGTTACAATACCAAATGATCCATCAAATGGTTCTAGAGCATTGAGAATCTTAGAAAAAGAAGGTATTATCAAGCTATCAGAAGGGAATTTAGTGTCTCCACAAGATGTTATACAAAATGATAGAAATTTGAGCTTTAAAGAGGTTGATGCACCACAATTAACTAGGACGCTAGATGATGTTACAATCTCGGTTATTAATACAAATTTTGCACTTTTGGCAAATCTAAATCCTCTGCAAGATGCAATAGCAATTGAAGATAAAGAATCCCCATATTCTAATATTTTGGTTGTAAAAGAGGGTAGAGAAAATGATGAAAATATTCAGAAGTTAGTTAAAGTTCTACAAAGTGATACAATTAAAAATTATATAAATGAACAATACAAAGGTGCTATTATCCCAAGCTTTTAATAGCTTGGTTTAGATTATTGTAGATATTTTTCATTACTTAATTTATATATAAGGGGAGAGCTATGTTTAAAGGAATTTCAAATAAGTTGACAATGTATATGGGTATATTTATTGTGCTTGTTTTGATAGTAGTTAGTGGCTATAGTTATTTTCAGTCAAAAAGAAATGCATATGATTTATTGACACAAATTCAAACAAAAACGGTTGACGATATTGTAATTTTCTTTTCATATTATGATTATGTAAAGCGTAATGCAGTTAAAGCTGCAGCTAATGAGATTGCAAGAAATCCAAATATGACATTACAAGAAATATATTCTGTTGTGAAAAGTGTTGGTGAAGCTAGTAACTTTGCTGTATTTTATGCGGGATTTGAAGATGGTAGTATGATAAGATCTAATGGAAATCATCAGACGCCAGCAGATGGGTATGATCCTAGAGGCAGGACTTGGTATAAAGAAGTAAAAAATAATCCAAATGAAGTTTTTGTATCAGATCCATATATTGCTCCTAGTTTAAAAGCCCCTTCAATGTCATATTCGTATCCAATTGTATCAAATGGTAAATTCATAGGTGCTGTTGGCGGTAATTATGATTTATCTGAATATTCTGCAAATGTTCTTAGTATGGGCAAATCAAGAGATGGTTATAGTGTTGTTTTGGCAAAAGATGGTACTGTTATGTTTAGTGAAGAAGTTGGTAAAATGCTACAGAAAACAAAGTTAGCAGAAAACATAATGGAAGCATATTTGCAAACACCAGAGGGCAAAGATGGGAAAATATCAAAAGAAACATTAATAATAGATGATGGTGAGGGTGGTAATAGAGCAGTTATATGCGAATCTCCAAAAATGTCAAAATATTATGTGTGTTCAATTATGGCTGAAAGTGTCTATACAAATACGATAGAAGATATATTTTTTAAACAGCTTTTAGTCGGAGTGTTGTCGATAGTTGTTGCTTTGATTTTAATTAAATTTTTAATTAGTTTAAATTTAAAACATTTATCAACTATCCAACAAGGTCTACTTTCATTCTTTAAATACATAAACTATGAAACTAAACAAGCTCCTAAACCAATAGCTATAACATCTAATGATGAATTTGGTTCTATGGCTAAAGCCATAAATGATAATAT
>NZ_JAQHXR010000004.1:12857-164410 GCF_027859255.1 Helicobacter ibis | reverse complement strand
ACCTCTTTATTATTGAAAGCTCATAAAGAAAAATCAACAAAAAAGGAATGAAAGTATAACGAAAGAAGCTTAAGGGATGTTGAAATAGTATTTAAACTTATTTATACCCAAATATCCATCTAAAATACCAAAGATAATACCACCATTTTTTGGATTTTGGCATCGGAACACAAGTTCTTTTTTGCTCACTTAAAAACTTCCAAGTAAAATTATTTAGAAATAATTTAGAGTATCCATAGTCTAAACCATATGTCCTAAGCTCTAATTTTTTCCTAAGATCAATAGGGGTGCAATGCGTCAAATCCCTATCCAAAGAATGATCAGAACCACTTTCCAACACTCTCTTAACCACTCTATACTTATTTGGAAGATAAAGTTGCTTACTTCCATGTGCTTTTTGCACCTTGATAAATCTAAAATCCTCTGCTCCATAGTGTCCAGCAAACTCTTCATCATAACCAAAAAAACGCATAAATCTAGCTCGACTTAGAAAAAACAAATTAGAATGACCCTTGTTTCTTCCTTCATACTTTATCTTGTATATATTTCTTCCACAAGGCTTATGATACGCCATGTAGTGCATAGTATTTTCTAATACTTTATGATTCAAGTCTGCAAAAACTATATTATCACTCTTTGCATATACTGCACCCAGATTTCTAGCACCAGATTGATTCCATGGGATATCTTCATTTATTCTTATCCAATGCAAATTTAGATCAAATTGCGGAATCTCGTAAGAAACAGGAGAACCATCATCAATAACTATAAATAAAACAACATCTAAAATATCTTTATTATATTTTTCATAATCCCTTAAAAGAGAAATCACCGAATCTATATTATCTATATTGCAATAAAAATGAGTTATATATGTTAGTATAATGTGTGAATATCAAACAAATTTGTGGGGGGGGGGGGGGCGAAATCAGTGTTTGCAATATCGCTTTCCATTTTAGTTCCTTACAAAATGTGCAATTTAGAAAATGAATTATACACATAATTATGAAAATATCAAATCAAGGTAATAGCACAAAGTAATATTACGTAAGTTATAGTTAGTATGAATTTTTAGTTATTATGATAAAAAATATCTAATTGAAGCAAAGCCAAAAAGCGGAATATGTGAAATTTTCTTAATTTGTTCAATAGAAGTTATACCACCTAATGCTATAATATTAATACTTGCATTACTTATTGTAAGCTCTTCTAATGCTCTAACTCCTAATGGCTCTCCTTTATTTGGAGAGTGAAAAATTGGGCTAATTGTAACTGCATCTGCGCCTTGCAAACTAGAATCCATAATATCCCTTTCATTATGTCCACTAAAAAATACCATTAGCTTCTTGTCTTTTGCTGGTTTTATCAAATTTATTTGATATGAATTACAATGCAATCCATCAAAGCCAAACTCTAAAGCCAACTTGTAATTACTATTAATAAATGATTTTATCTTATATCGTAAATTAAGTTCTAAAAAAGATTCAAGAAGATGCGGATTATACACATTACTCTTATCCCTAAAACAAGCAAAATCCACTTTATGAGAATCTAATATAGAGTGGTAAAAGGAGCAAAACTCCTTTTTGTCTTTTGGGTATAAATTACAATCTGTTATTAGATATGATTTAATGCCCTTCCTCACTTGCTAATGTAGCACCGGCTAAGAATACATAAGTAAGAATCATAAAAATAAATGCTTGTAAAAATGCCATAAAAGTAAGGATTAAAAATGCAGGTAATGGAGCAACCCAAGGAGCCAACATCAACATAACAAGTAAAAACATATCATCACCCTTGATATTACCAAACAAACGAAATGATAATGATACAACCCTAGAGCAATGAGAAATAATCTCTATTGGGAACATCAATGGTGCAAGTGCTTTTACGGGACCTGCAAAATGTGCTAAATACTTCACAATACCAAAGGTCCTAATCCCCTCAAAATTATAATAAACAAACACGACTAAAGCCAAAGTAAGTGTGAAGCTAAGACTTGATGAAGGAGATTCAAAGCCAGGTATTATACCAATAGCATTAGCCAAAAATACAAAAAAAGCTAAAGTGGCAGTCAAAGGAAGATAATGCTTTGCCTTCTCCTCTCCAATAACATCTTTAGCCATGAAAATTACACCACTTAAAAATGCTTCAAAAACATTTTGTATAGTTCCCGGAATTACTTGCATCTTTGCAGTGGCAAATCTAGCTAATATAAATGCAATAATAGCAACCAACACAACATGAAATGCAATGATAAAATCATGGTCATGACTTATAAGTCCAGCAAATGTAAAAATAGAATTCATAAAACACCCTTTTATACTATAAAGCAGTATCTACATAAATTTCAGATTATGCCAAAAACTTTTTTAATATACAATTAACAAAATATAACAATAAACAATTAAACTAAAATTATACCTTTTTACACACTTTTGTCTGCAATATCAAATCATGCAAAGTTTTCTTATCTTTCCTAAATAAGGGCATAAAAATACCAAATATCAAAAAACCAGAAACCAAAAATAAAAAGAATCTAGTCATTGCAAATAAAAAAGTAATTTTCTTATTATCATCTCTTTTTACAATGATTTCATAAGCTTTTTTACCTGGTGTTTGCCCACCAAATGACATAAAAATACTAACTACAATCCCATATAAAATAACACCGAAAAAAGGCGCTAAAACAGAATCTCTAAAAGCCTCTGCACTGCCCATAATAACATAAGTAATAAAATACAAAATAGGCATATAAATCATAAAAGTATCTACAACTTGGGCTTTGAATCTATCAAAAAATGTAGCCAAGTTATCATTATTATCATGTGTAATGATTTTTTTGGATATTTTCTTTACATGCCTAAATCGCATTAATTACCACGACTTCCCGGCTTTATTGCTACACTCCCTCCTTTGCACAAAGGACAATCATCGACCTCATAGGTATCAAATACAAAGTTGCCCAATGCAAATAGTGGAATATTTGGATTTAGCTTACAAGAATCTTGTTGTGGATTGTTGTCATTATATATAGAACATATCCCACGATTAGCTAATGCTGCATAAGCCATAACTTCAGCACCATATTTTCTTACTTCATTGCCACATTCTACAGCCGATCCACCTGTAGTTATTATATCTTCGCACACAAGAATCTTCTCACCTTTTCTAACACTAAACCCACGCCTTAGCTCCATTTTACCATTTACTCTTTCTGTGAATATAAACCTTACATTCAATGACCTAGCAAGCTCATATCCAACCAATAAACCGCCAAGAGCAGGAGAGCATACACTATCTATTCTAATTCCAGAATCCAATATCAACTTAGATAACTCTTTGATTACAATCTCTGATTTTTGAGGATATTCCATTATTCTAGCAGATTGCAGATAATACGGAGAATGTTTGCCACTACTTAGTAAAAAATGTCCCTCCAAGAGAGCCTTAGAATCTATATAAACCTGCTTTATATCCATTGGCTATCCTTAGATTTTTAATAATTCTTCTTCTTTGTGTTTTACTGATTCATCAATTTTTTTTGTAGCATTATCAGTAAATTTCTGTATTTCATCTTGAGCTTTTTTAGATTCGTCTTCTGTTATTAATTTATCTTTTTCTAATTTTTTGATTTTGTCATTAGAATCTTTTCTAATATTTCTTATAGAAATTTTTGCTTTCTCACCTATATTTTTTGCTTCTTTTGCACTTTCTTTTCTCTGCTCACTAGTCATTGGAGGGAAGAATAGTTTAATAGCCTCTCCATCGTTGTTTGGATTTACGCCAATATTTGCTTCTTGTATTGCTCTTTCTATATCTTTTAGCAAAGTTTTTTCCCATGGGGTAATAACAATAGTGCTTGCATCTTGCGCTATAACAGACGATACTTGATTTAGTGGTGTTGGAGTATCATAATAGCTAACCAAAATATGATCAAGTATAGAAACTGATACTTTACCACTACGCAATGTCCCAAAATCACGCTTCATAGCCTCTATACTCTTATCCATTGCTTCTTTAGTGTGATTATAAATATCTTGTAATTCCATAATATTCCCTTATTTTGTTGTATTAGTATCTTCTTTAGTATCCGGTATTTTAGGAGATTGTGGGACACTTACTGCACTAGAATTATTATCTATATTTTGTGGAACACTAACTGGAATTTGAATATTATCTGTGATTGATTTTTTAGAATCTTGCATATATATGTATCCTAAAGCTATAGTATTCATAACAAATAAAAATCCCATAAAAAATGTTAGTTTAGCCAAAAAACCAGCCGGACCTCTAGCACCAAACAATCCATCATTGCTACCACTATAGCTACTAAATCCCATATTGGCACTCTTTTGCAATAACACTACAAGCGTAATTACAATTGCTAAAATAAATTGTAACACCAATAAAATATCTCCCATTATCATCACCTTAATTCAAAAATAAACCAAAGATTCTATCAAAACATAATTAAGAATAAAATAAATTATTTAACGCTCTTATAGAGCTTAAATACTCCAAGACAAGTCAATACACAAAGTGAAATTGCATAGTTTATCGTTATTAATTTCTGTATAAAAAATATATGCAAAATAGCAAAAAATAATGCTCCATAAATACAATAATAAACAAACCTAAAAACACCAAACAACGATGCACAACATGCAAAAAATAAAAAACTTGCAATGCCAAAATATAAGTAATATTTACTTTTTAAATCTTGAAATATTAAATCAAAATCAAAGTTAAAATCAATTATTAAAAAGATTCCAATGTGAATGATAGCAAAGATAAATCCAAGCAATCCACAAAATCTCTTAAGCTTATTACAAATTACAAAAGATAATGACAAACATAAAACGCTAATCCAACCACTATAAAAGTATAAACTAGCTACAGGATCTGAAAAATCGCCTATTTTATAAGATTCAACTGCTAAGACCAATTCCCATGAAACATATAAAATTGCAATTAATGCTATATATTCTATTGCTCTTTTCAAATAAATTCCTAGTATAGCTTTGTTCTATCAAGCCCAGCATATAAATGCTCGACATCTTTTGCATATCCATTTAGATATAGCGTAGGAATTCTACCTCTTTGTCCTATTACTCTCTCACTGCTTTGCGACCATCGTGGGTGAGACACCTCCGGATCTACATTGCCATAAAATCCATATTCCTTTGGATTCTCCGCCTCCCATGTAGAAATTGGTTGCTCTTCTAAAAATTCAATTTTATTTATTGATTTGATCATTTTATAGCCATACTTCCAAGGCACAACCAATCTTATAGGAGCACCATTTTGTGGCAACAACCTCTTTTTATACATGCCAACTGCCAGTAGTGTTAATGGGTGCATCGCTTCATCAAGTCTCAAGCACTCTTTATATGGGAAATCTAAAAAACTAGCATTTCTACCAATGTTTAAACCAAAGAATCCACCTTGCATAGGAAATTGCTCTGGATCATATAAAGTTGTAAATTGTATATATTTTGCCTTTTTTGTTGGCTCTACCATCTTAATAAGCTCTCTTAACTCAAAACCAATCCATGGCACAACCATGCTCCAAGCCTCAACGCATCGGAATCTATAAACCCTCTCTACCAAATTTACTTTTGATATTAAGTTTTCAAGCTCTATTTTCATTGGGTTTTTAATTTCGCCCTCAATGCTTATCTCCCAAGGACTAACCTTTAAAGAATCGCCTTTCTTTTTAGGATCTGATTTTGAGTATCCAAATTCATAGAAATTATTATAGCTAGTTGCTAGCTCTTCGCTTGTTAAATGTAAAACCTCACCATTAAGCTTTAACATCTCATCTTTTGACATACTTTTATATTTAAGTTCTCTAGCAATATCGGCAAGCAAAGAATCTACACTCAATACTCCCACTATTCCGCCAACACCAAGTTTCAAAAATCTTCTTCTTTCATTAAACAGATACTCTGGAGTTACACTTTTATAATCAATACTATTTGCTTGTTTAAATTTAAATTCCATATTACACCCTTTAAAAACAATAATATAAAGTATATTATGGAAAAATTAACAAAACAAAAACAAAAAAATATTACTTAATTGTTTTTTTAAAGAAAATATAATAACCTGCCCTTAAAGGTCCAAAAAATACATAAGCAGTAATTAAAGAAACAACAGTATAAATCGGATAAATAAACAACACCGCTAAAAACATCATCAAAAACACTATGATTTTACCAAAGCTAATGTTGTAAAAGTTAATCTTTTTAAAACTTGGATACCTTATATTGCTAACCATAAGCAATCCTATTAAAAGCACACATATCATAAGAATAAATAAGAATTCTTTGGAATACTCCGGATATAATTTTGCAAATACCATCTCACACATTAACCAACTAACTATAAACACAGCAGCAGCAGGTATTGGCAACCCTATAAAAACATTTGGCTCACTATTTCCTGTGCTAACATTAAATCTTGCAAGTCTAATAGCACCAAATACAACATATAAACCAGAAATTGCGATTCCTAACTTACCATAAGAAAAACCAATATAAAAAAACAAAATCATAGCCGGTGCAACACCAAATGCAATAATATCAGCCAATGAATCAAACTCTACACCAAACTTACTCGTAGTGCCAGTAAGCCTTGCAACTCTTCCATCTAATCCATCAAAAATTAGACTAATCAATACAAGCCAACAAGCAAGTTCGAATCTACCCAAAAACGCATAAGATACGCTAAGGATTCCAAGATATATACTAGCTCCAGTAAATAAATTTGGCAGTATATAGAGTGGATTAATTTTCATTGTTTAAACTTCCAATAGAGCTAATACCTGCATATAACATATCTCCAACTGATACTTTTAAGTTTATATTGGAAATTGTTATAAAAACTTTACCATCAAGCAAAAATCCAACTCTATTTGCTATTCTACAAATAGAATCATCACCATAAAAATTAACTTGAGAAAATATCCTAGGATATATTATTAATTTCATAAAATCTGTATCATTTTCATGTTTAAAGTCAATATATATTCTCTCTCCAGTAATACTATCAGCATTACAAAGTCCATGAATCTTTTTTGCTTTTTTTACATACCCTCTAAAAGGCATTCTAATTAACCCACAAAAGCAAATTGGCTTTGATACAACTAAAGTAATTTTATTTTCTTCTTGTATTATGTCTTTTATTTTTCCATCGACTGGGGATACTATATTGTCCTTAGAATCATCATTGCATACCCGCTCTGGATTCCTATAAAAATAAACTCCAACACAAGCAACAATAATACTGATAATAGCTAGACTATTAAGTGATAGCAAACTAAAAAGCACATAGGCAATTAAGCTAACTATTATAAACTTAAAACCATCTTGTGTCACCATTTGCAATCTAGTATCCATTCTTATTCCTTATGCTTCTTCTTGTTCTTCACTTTTAACTAGCTTTGTAGGTAAATTATTTTTCTCTTCATAGTTTGCGATTATCTCTCTTACCTTATCGCCATCTATATTTTCTTTTTCAAATAATTCCTTAACTATATCCTCAATAGCTTCCCTATATGTCTCAAGAGATGATTTAACCGCTTCAAATCTCTCATTTAGAATATCTCTTATATAAGAATCCATCTTTTGAGCCATCTCTTCGCTATACTCTCTAGAGCTACCTAAACCACCATTTAAAAACACATTTCTTTGTTTTTCTAGCACCATAAGCCCAGCAACATCAGTCATTCCATAATAACTAACCATAGCTTTAATTATATCAGTTGCTCTCTCTAAATCATTACTAGCACCAGTTGAAATCTCTCCTAAAAACACAGCCTCTGCAGCCCTGCCTCCAAGCAACACATCAACTTCAGCTAAAAGCTCATGCTTTTGCATTAAATATTTATTTTCTTCAGGGGTATTTAGCGTATACCCAAGTGCAGCTAAACCTCTAGGGATTATTGATACTTTGGTTACTTTTTTTGCACCTTTTGTAATCTCGGCAATTAACGCATGACCACTCTCATGGTATGCAACTATTTTCTTTTCTTTTGGTGAGATTCTCCTTGATTTTTTTTCTAAACCTGCAATACCCCTCTCAACTGCCTCTAAGAAATCACTCTGTTCGACCTCTTTTTTAGCATTTCTACCTGCAAGTAGTGCAGCTTCATTAACTATATTAGCTAAATCAGCACCAGCAAGTCCAGCAGTTAATTTTGATACTTCAAACAAATCAACATTTTTTGCTAACTTAATATTTTTTATATGAACCTTTAATATTTCGATTCTTCCTTCAAAGTCTGGCTTATCAACCAACACTTGTCTATCAAATCTACCAGGTCTAAGCAACGCTGGATCAAGCACTTCTGGTCTATTTGTAGCAGCAAGAACAATAACAGGAGATAAATCAGAATTAAACCCATCCATTTCTGCTAAAAGCTGATTTAAAGTTTGTTCTCTTTCATCATTCCCACTAATCATTCCACCTGCAGCTCTACTCTTACCGATTGCATCAATCTCATCTATAAAAATTATGCTAGGTGCTTCTTTTTTTGCATTTTCAAACAAATCTCTAACTCTACTTGCACCAACACCTACAAACATCTCAATAAAACTACTTCCACTAACAGAAAAGAATGGAACATTTGCCTCACCTGCAACAGCCTTTGCTAGCAATGTCTTACCAGTTCCCGGAGGACCAACTAATAAAACACCCTTTGGAATCTTAGCGCCAAGTGCAGCATATCTATCTGGATTCTTTAAAAAATCTACAATTTCCACAACCTCATCTTTAGCCTCAACATTACCAGCCATGTCATCAAACTTTACATTAGGCTTTTCAGCATTTACTAACTTTTTTGAACTACCAATGCCCAAAATTCCATTTCCCATATTCTTTTGCATTCTTGATGCCAAAAACATCCAAATCGCAAAGAAAATAAATATAGGCAACACCCAGCCAAATAGCATATCACTAAGCCAATTACTCTCGCTATAACCTGTATATTCCACTCCCTTTTCATCTAGTAGCGGTATTAGCGTATTATCTGGATTCACTCTTTGTGTAACATATATAGTCTTTGTGCCATTTGTATTTGAAGTAGCCTTCAACACACTTTGACCAATAGCTACAAAATCCACTTCTTTATTTTCTATTAATTTTTTTAATTCATAATAATTGATATTTTTTGTAGAACTTGCCCCACTAAGTCTATTTGAAGCATCTCCGACTGGAGAAATAAACTTAAACACAACAATAGCGATGATTGCAAAAATGGCAAATACTAAAAGTGGATTCTGATTAAAAAAATTATTTTGTTTTTTGTCATTGTTCTCGTTATTCTGTTTTTGCATTTAAATTCCTTAATTAAGTTGTAGTATTATTGTAGCCCATTCATCATTAATTTCACAAGAGAGTTTTTTAAAATTATCAAATCTATCTAAAACCTTTTGTATATATTGTTCCAGTATCCCAGATAGTATCAATATGCCACCCTTTTTTATATACTTTTCAAATGGTATTGTTACTATTATATCTGCTAATATGTTTGCAACAATGACATCAAACTTAACATTATTGCAACTCATAGTTGTTAAAGTGCCTTCCCATACATTATCTATTTGTAGGTTATTCTTAGAAGCATTATCCTTAGTAGATTCTACTGCTATACTATCAGTATCGCAACTCCAAACATTAGCACCTGCTTTCTTAGCTGCAATAGATAAAATACCGCTACCACAACCAACATCAACAAGATTCTTGCCTACTAAATCAATACTACTTAACGCAATCAAGCAACCATAGGTGCTACCATGATGACCACTACCAAATGCTAAAGCTGGATCAACTATTATATCTATAATCTCATCATTGTTTAAGCTATCATGCCATGATGGTCTTATATAGAACCTACCACATAGCACCGGTTGAACCGAATTTTTATAGTTGCAAATCCAATCTTTATTTTCTTCTTGTGTTATCTTGGTCTTTAGGGTAATTGTTTCGCCAAAAGTTTGTTGTAGATATTGTAGAAATTCCCTTAGATTCTGCTCTATTTTTTCGACATCTTGTGTGGTTCGTACAATAAAGCCACCCTCAACCTCTTCTATTGCCTCTCCAGTCAATTCCATGGCTTTATCTATAAAGAGCCATAAAAACTTATCTGCTTCTATAGCTAGGCAATTATAAAGAGAATCCATAATTAGTCATTAACGCCAAGAACAACTTCCAACTTTTCTTTTAGGACTTGAGGAGTAAATGGTTTAACGATATAGTTATTAACACCTGCCTTAAGAGCTGTTATAACTTCTGTCTTTCCACCTTCTGTTGTAACCATAATTATTGGTATATCTTTGAATCTATCATCAGCTCTAACTTTTTTTACCAAGTCCAAGCCATTCATTTCTGGCATATTCCAGTCAGTGATGAGAACTTTAACATCAGGATTTGAATCCATCTTCTCCCAACCTTCAACGCCATTCTCTCCCTCTAGAATATCTTCATAACCAAGTCTAGCCAATGTATTTTTTATAATCCTTCTCATAGTTGAACTATCATCAACAACAACCATTTTCAAGGTAGGCTCCTTATAAAATAAACTTAATAATTTTTAAGATAATAAAGTTTGACATGATATCATAAATATCCATGTCTTACAATAAAATTACAAATTTTTATGATAAACACACAAATTACTAATCTAAATATTTACAAAATAGCATTTTTAAATCTAATTTATTCTCATAAAATGCTTTACCCACAATTACACCATCTACATGTGATTTATATAACTCATCAACATCACTTTGAGATGACAAACCACCACTGGCAATGGTAAATTTTCCACTATTTTTCGCTATTTCTTTTGTGAATTCTACATTGACACCATTTAACATACCATCTCTTGCAATATCAGTACATATTATTGCTTCTATATTGCTATCTTTAAATTCTTTAGCAAAACTAACTGCCAAGATATCTTCTTGTTTGTCCCACCCTTGTGTAGCTACATAACCATCTTTAGCATCTATACCTATTATTATTTTATATTTATCAGCCATTTCCTTTGCAAACTGCGGATTACTTAATGCAATAGACCCTAAAATAACCCTATGCACCCCAAGTTCTAAGTATTTACAAATAGTCTCTTCATTACGAATCCCACCACCTACTTGAATCTTTAGCCTTGTGTCTTTTGCTATTTGTGCTATTACTTCTAGATTCTTTGGGCTTCCATGTATTGCACCATCTAAATCCACAATATGCAAATAACTAGCACCCATGTCCATAAACGACAATGCTAACTCAACCGGATTTGTGCTATATATTTTTACACTATCCATTTTGCCTTGACTTAGCCTTACTGCGTTTTTATCTTTTAAATCTATTGCTGGAATTATTTGCATATCTATCTCAACTTAATAAAATTTTGCAGGATTTTAATGCCTACATCATGTGATTTTTCAGGGTGTGGCTGAATCCCAAATATATTATCTTTATTTACAATGCTAGAAAATTTCACGCCATATTCTGTAACACAAAGTGCATGCTTTAAATCTCTAACACAATAGCTATGTGTAAAATATAAATACTCCCTATCATTAAGCCCATCTAGCAAGGCACTATCCCTAACTTTACTCACTAGATTCCAACCTGCATGAGGTATTTTTATCTCGTTACTGCTTTTTGGTATTTGCGTTATTTCTCCTTCTATCAGTCCAAGCCCAAGATTCTCACCAAACTCACAACTCTTTTCAAACAAAATTTGCATTCCAAGACAAATACCAAGCAAATACTTTCCACTCTTTGTATATTCTAGTATAGATTCAAACATACCAGAATCTCTTAAATGCTCCATTGCATCTCCAAATGCACCAACCCCAGGAAGAAGAAGCTTATCGTATTCTTTTAACTTACTTGGATTAGATTCGATTATTGCATCTACTCCGGCTTTTTTTAATGCATTTTGCACACTTGCTAAATTTCCAACATTATAATTTACAATACCAAACATCAATCATCTCTCTTTAAATTTGTAGCAAACCTCATATATAATGAAAGTCCAACTAAAAGCAATGTTACTCCGCCTATTAAATATACAGCATAGATTAACTTTTCAGGCTCAATAATAGTAAATTTAAACACCAACATCAAAGCCTCAATAGCCAAAGCAATAACAATAGAACCCAAGAATCTTATCATTGTCTTATGAACCATTTTGGAATCTTGAGACTTTTGCCTACCTAAGACTTCCTCTTCAAATATAGCTCTAACCAAATCAAAAATAGCCAATGATAGCGTGATTAAAATAGTCGCCTCAAAAACATCTTGTATATCAAAAAACATAAAATTATCAACAGAATCCAATATACTAAAACTACCTCGAACTAACAATAGCAAACTAACAAAAAACAACGCAACTGATACTACAAAATAGATAAATTTTCTAAACCCAACAAAAAAGCCAAAAAGTGGCATCGGCTTAACAAGCAAAGCAGTCTTATCAAGCGGAATATCCATACATACAACATATACTAATTCACCTTTGTTGTTATATAGTGGATACGATATTGTTACTACCAAGTTTCCACTAGCACTTGATGGATACGGATCTGTTAGAATTGACTGCTTCTCTTTTATGGAGCGATGAAAATATGATCTGTCATTATGGTTTTGCCCCTTTTTATAGTCTATGCTACTATCAGGCGAAATAGCATCAAAAACAAGATTCCCACTAGAATCTAGCACATACAAAAGCTCAAAAATTTTCACTTCAGAGCTTACCTTATGAAGTCCTTCTATTATTTTATTTAGTTCTATATGTGGAAGATTATTTGCTATATTTTTTTGTAGCAAAAAACACAAATAAGCACGAATCTCATGTCTCATTTCGCTAAATTGAACTATTTCTCTTGAAAGCATATATTTCCCTTAATTAAGCTGTGCAGAAATTTTATCAAAAAAGATTCTATAATATGCTTTATCTTTTGGTAATAACTTTCGCCAAGAATCTAATATCTCTCTATAATCATCTAAAGATAAATTCCCCTGCAATAGCTCATAATTTAAATACACACCATAAGTATTCAAAACATCGCTTTGACAATATTCGTCAATTTTGTCTAAATTGTCATCATAATACAAATCCAACACCATATCACCACTTACATCATATTTGCCGGGAAAATCAAGTAAGTTTGCTACCACATCGAGCTTCAAACCCCTAGCAAAAGAATAATTACTCAAAACATCAAACAAATCTGTATGAAATCTCTCGCTATATCTCTGTCTATAATTGTCCCATTTATTTTTATTATATTTTTGATTTTCTATCTCAAAATAAGATTCAGCTTGTATTTTATATTTCATAGCTCTAAGTAGCAATACAGGAATATCAAAATTTCTACCATTAAAACTTACTAACTTTGGCTGATGATTATTTAGATAATCAAAAAATGCCTTAATTAAAGATTCTTCTCTATTTTCATCAATAGCACTAAAGCTTCCTACTTTTTTAAAATTACCATAATCATCGCAAAATACAGCAGAAATCGAAACTATCTTATGATATGGCAATGGCAAAAACTCGCTTCCACTAATTTCTTTTTGAATCTGCATTGCATTTTTGCTTATTTCATAATCGCTTGTAAATTCAATATTCCTACTCTTAAACTCTTCTTTCAAACACGACTTAATAAGCAAGACATCAGGGATCGTCTCACAATCAAACACCATAACCACAATAAAACCTTTTTTATAGAATCTTAGCTACAATCCTAACAAAATATGCACATAATTCCAATAGGAGGACACAATGAAACTTGGAGTAAATATAGACCACATAGCAACACTAAGAGAAGCAAGGGGGATAAATGAACCAGACCCACTTGAAGCAGTATTTATAGCAAAAAGAGCCGGTGCATATCAAATCACAATCCACTTAAGAGAAGATAGAAGACATATACATGATGATGATGTCTTAAAAATTGCAAACTCTTCATTCCTTCCGCTAAATGTAGAGACTTCAATTAATGAAAACATAATTAAATACCTACTAAAAATTGCACCACACAGAATAACTCTAGTCCCAGAAAAAAGAAAAGAACTAACAACAGAGGGTGGATTAAATATAAAAAATAATAGCTCGACAATACAAAAAATAATCGATGATTTTCACAAAGTGGGCACTGAAGTATCGCTTTTTATAGATTGTAATTGCGTTGAGCAATGTGCCAAACTTGGTGCTGATATGGTAGAGATTCATACTGGGCTTTATGCTAACTTGCATTTAATGCTATTTTCTAATCTACCACGCACACACAATACAATAAATGAGCTATCAAAATTAAGACTAGAACTACAAGAAGGGCTAAATAATAGTCTAATAGATATACAAGAAGCAGCAAAAATAGCTAAGGAATTAAAACTAGAAGTAGCAGCAGGTCATGGGCTAAACTACAACAACATAGAGCCAATACTGAATATAGAAGAAATAACAGAGCTAAATATAGGTCATAGCATAATTTCTCGTGCAATATTTACAGGATTAGAGCAAGCCATAAAAGATATGCTAACAATAATAAACTCAAAACAATAATGAAGCCTTATACATACTATCTCTTAGGGCTTTCTTGTCATATTTCACACAAAATCTATCCATAAAAATTTCAAATGCCAAGATAGCCTGATTTACAAGCATTTCTTTGCCATCTTTAGTCTTTAGCCTCATAGTGTGTGCCAGTCTTAAAAATGGAGATTCTATTCCATACAGCAAATCATAAGCTATCTTTGCAGATTCAAAAATCTTTTGCAAACTACTTTTATCCATAGGTAGAATCTTATTTAAACTTGAAGGAGTTGTATTTATTATTGCATCATGTGGAGTGTGAATATAATCTTCAAACGCATAAGATTCAAAACCACTTTTTATAAAACTCTCCAATCTATCCTTTGAACGATTAATAATGGTTATTTTAATATTATTATCTTTTAATATATGTGCTAGTGCTTTTGAAGAGCCACCTGCACCTATTATTAATGCACTCTTTACTTCATTGTCTAAACTCATAAAAAACCCATCTGCATCTGTGTTATAGCCATGAAGCTTAGAATTTTTAAAGATAATTGTATTTACAACGCCAATTTTTTGTGCGATTCCATGCACAAAATCACAATTATTAAAGGCGACTTCTTTAAATGGGATTGTTATATTTGCACCATTTAATCCTAGCTCCTTCAAAGCAGAAAAATTCTTAGATTCATCTAATAAATACCTACCATAAGCACCTCTAATTCCTAAATCAATAAAGGCACTATTATGTAATAATGGAGAGCAAGAATGCGATATAGGATTTCCAACAACTGCAAATTGCATTACAATCTCTTTAAAGAACGCTTAACAACCCAGCCATTTTTAGTGCCAGAAATCTTCGCCCACTCGCCTTCTTCTTGTATTATTTGCACCCTATCTTCAGGTGTTAATTTATCTAGTATTACAGATTCTACGCTTGGATTTTCTCTAACATTTAATCTAGGCACCATTGAAGTAAATAAGTCTTCTTGCTCTAAAAGTTCTTCATTAAAATTAGCCAACTTCAAGAATCTTTTTAACACAAACCCAAGCTCAACATCACTGCCTATTTTTACCCACTCTCCTAAATCCTCTAATATCACAACTTTTATATCAGGCGTTAGTTTTCCAACTATATTTGAATTAGCATTTGGTAGTTCTCTAATATTTAATCTAGGCACAGAAGATGTATATAATTCTTTATTGTCAAGTGATATTTTTACTTTAGGCTTTGTTTGAGTTTCTAGCAATGGAGATTCCACAAGCTTTGTATAAGCTTTAACAACAAACCCAACATTTCCATTATCCATTCCTACTTTTACCCATTCTCCTAAATCCTCTAGTATCACAACTCTTATACTAGGCGTTAGTTTTCCAACTATATTTGAATTAGCATTTGGTAGTTCTCTAATATTTAGCGATTTTACTTTAGAGCTTAGATAATCATTATTCTTTTGTGCAAGTTGCACATCATCCTCTGGCAATTGAGGTATTAATTGTGGTATGTGATCAGGTGTTATTGTCGTTATTTTTGTAGCATTTGCATCAGAGTTTTGAGACATCATAGATTCCTCTTCGGTAACAGCTCTGCTTCCATTATTATCACTATTTCTAACAACTTCAAAAATAGAATAATAAATAGCAAATGTTAAAAGAAGAACGAAAATTGGTAAAGGATAAACCTTAAAAAAATTTATGATACCTCTTATCATTGCCCCACTCAATTTTTAGTTTCATTTAGCTTTGCATTCTACCATAATCTTATATATTAAACAAACGCAACACGACTGCTTCCCTCTTTTATCTCGCCTAAAATATAACCACCACTATCTTTTAAGACTGAATCTACATTTTCTTTACTGCATACAAGCACCATTCCAACGCCCATATTAAATGTTCTATATTTATCATTATCTTTAATATATTGTTCTAAAAATTCAAAAATAGGCAACTTTTGTATATCTTTTTCAAAAATATAGCAATCAAGATTCTTAGGCAAGATTCTAGGGATATTCTCAATCAATCCACCACCTGTAATATGTGCTAGAGCCTTTATGTTTTTGGAGATTTTTTTAAATGTTTTTACATAAATTTTTGTAGGAGTAAGCAGTGAATCTATTAGCGTGGAATCTCCAAATTTAGAATATATATCAATATTATTTGTCTCTATTATTTTTCTAACTAGAGAATACCCATTTGAGTGGATTCCACTACTACTTAGAGCGATTACTACATCTCCGCTTTTTAGATTATTCTCTCTCTCTACAATCTCTCTTTCAGCTACACCAACAGCAAACCCAGCCAAATCAAAATCATTATCACTATAAATTCCAGGCATCTCTGCACTCTCACCACCTATTAGAGCACATTCTGCTTCCATGCAACCAGATGCTATACCTTTTATCACTTCTAATGCCCTGTTTTTATCAAGCTTCCCAGTTGCATAATAATCTAAAAAGAATAATGGTTCTGCAAAATTACAAATAAGGTCATTCACACACATAGCAACCAAGTCGATTCCTATTGTATTGAGCTTGTTTGCTTGTATTGCTAACTTTAGCTTTGTGCCAACTCCATCTGTAGCAGCTAACATCACAGGTTCTTTATATCCACTAGGCATGGCGTAAGCACCGCTAAATGAACCAATTCCACCTATTACTTGATTATTAAATGTCTTTTTTACTACTTCTTTTAAATTCTCTACAAGCTCATTACCTTCTTGTATATTGACACCTGAATCCTTATAGTCAAGTTTCATTAAAAACTCCATAATGATTTTTGGAAATCATACACTAATACAACTTAAACCATAGAAGCTTCATTTAAGAGATTATTTATATAATCTTAAATTTTAGTTTTAATTTTAGGGGTGGATATGGCAACGGCAAAATCATTAAATCAAACAAGTAATTTCATAAATAGAGAACTATCATGGTTAAGATTCAACACAAGAGTATTAAGCGAAGCACAAAACAAAAATAATCCATTGCTTGAGAGACTAAAATTTATTGCAATTTATGGGACTAATTTAGATGAATTTTACATGGTTAGAGTTGCAGGGCTAAAGAGACTATATACAGCAGGAATCGCAGAAAGCAGTGCAGATGGCTTAACTCCAAAAGAACAACTAGATGAAATAAGAAACTATATAAACAAAGAACAAAAACTACTAGAATCTTGCTACTATGAAATAAAAGAATCACTAAGTAAAGAAGGGCTTTTAATAAAAGATTATAAAGAAGCCGATAAAAAGCAAAAGGAAGAATTGCAAGATTATTTTTTAAACCATTTATATCCGATTATAGTCCCCATTGCAGTTGATGCAACCCACCCATTCCCTCATCTAAACAATCTAAGTTATGTATTAGCATTAAAACTACAAAACATAGAAAATGAAAATGAAATAAAATTTGGCATGGCAAGAATATCAAGAATGCTACCGGGCTTTATAAAGCTAGATGATATGTATTTTCGCACAGATAGTGTTGTAGCAGAGTTTATTCATGAGCTTTTTCCAGGATTTAGAGCACTTAGTTGGACTGCTTTTAGAGTTACTAGAAATGCGGATATGGAGATAGAAGAAGAAGAGGCTGATGACTTTTTAGCATTAATGACTGAAGGGCTAAAATCAAGGAGAAAAGGCGAAATAATAAGACTGCAAATTGAGCAAAGCGAGGATTTGGAATTAAAAAGTTTCATAACAAACTACATAAAAATCGAACAAGAAGACATATATGAGTGCAAAATGCCAATGAATTCAAATGTATTGTGGGAAATTGTAGGAAATAAGAATTTTGCACATTTGACATTCTCAAACTATACACCAAAGATTCTTCCTCCACTAGATTTAGAAGCAGATATTTTTACTATTTTAGATACACAAGATGTGCTATTTTATCAGCCATATGAGAGTTTTGATCCTGTTGTGCATTTTATACAAAGTGCTGCAAAAGACCCAGAAGTATTCTCCATACGAATGACGCTTTATAGGGTTGGCAAAAATTCCCCAATCGTAAAAGCATTAATAGAAGCAGCAGAAAATGGCAAACAAGTAACTGCATTAGTGGAACTAAAAGCACGATTTGATGAAGAAAATAATCTACATTGGGCAAAAGCACTAGAAGACGCAGGAGCACATGTAATATATGGTGTTCCGGGCTTGAAAGTGCATGCAAAAATAGCCCTTGTAATAAAAAGTATAGGAAGAGAACTAAAAGAATATGTCCATCTTAGCACAGGTAACTACAACCCAAGCACAGCTAGAATCTACACTGATATAAGCTATATGACTTCTAAGAGAGAATTCACACAAGATGCAACAAAGTTCTTCCATACTCTATCTGGATTCTCACACAAATCAAAGCTATCAACACTTTTTGCAGCACCACTACAAATAAAGCCAAAGATACTAGAACTAATAGATGGTGAAGCAAAGAAAGGTAGCGATGGGAGAATTATCCTAAAGGTAAATGCAATTGTAGATACCGATGTGATACTTGCACTATATAAAGCCTCAAATGCTGGAGTAAAAATAGACTTAATAGTAAGAGGTGTATGCTGTTTGCGTCCTGGGATAAAAAATGTCAGCGAAAATATAAGAGTAATTTCAATCGTTGGAAAATACCTAGAACATGCAAGAATCTTCTACTTTAAACATTCTCAAACGCAAATATACTTTGCTAGTGCAGATTTAATGCCTAGAAATTTAGAAAGAAGAGTAGAGCTTATGACACCGATATTTGAACAAGCTTTGAGCGATAAATTATTTGGAATCCTAAAAATACAAATAGAAGATACAATTAGAGCACATGAACTGCAAGAAAATGGTGAATACAAAAAGCTATCATCAAAAGATGGGGATAAAACAATAAGTAGCCAAAAATTCCTAGAAGATTATACAAACACAATTTTTAACACACTAAAACATAAAGAAGAAAGCAAGGCAAAAAAGCTATCTCGCAGAATCTTTAAAGAAAGTTAGTAAAATGCAAAATATCGACGAAATATTCAAAAATGCAAAAAATGCAAAAACAAAACTAGCTAAAATAAAGCATGAAAATATCGTCTCATTCCTGCAAGGCACTGCAGAATCAATTATCCACAATGCTACTAATATAATAAAAGCAAACAGCAGAGATATGAAGATTGCAGAAAGTATGGGCTTAAGCAGTGCTATGCTTGAAAGACTTGAGCTAAATGACAAAAAACTAAAATCAATACAAGAATCTATACATAAAATCGCCCTACTAGAAAATCCAATAGGCAAAGAGATATATAGATTCCAAAATCACGCAAAACTAGATATACAAAAAGTATCAACACCAATAGGAGTAATTGGGATAATTTATGAATCTAGACCAAATGTAACAAGTGATACAGCAGCTTTGTGCATAAAAAGTGGCAATGTATGTATATTAAAAGGTGGCAAAGAAGCACAAAATTCAAATGAAGCAATTACATCATGTTTCTTTACAAATATGGACAAATACAAAATCCCAAAAAACAGCATAACAATGCTACAAGCAATGCAAAATAGAGATGACTTAAAGC
This sequence comes from Helicobacter ibis, assembly GCF_027859255.1. Lineage (NCBI taxonomy): Bacteria > Pseudomonadati > Campylobacterota > Epsilonproteobacteria > Campylobacterales > Helicobacteraceae > Helicobacter > Helicobacter ibis. Next base: position 144,303 of record NZ_JAQHXR010000004.1, on the reverse strand, counting down.
GAATGCTAAGAGCAAAAAATTACATAGATTTAATAATTCCAAGAGGCGGTGAAGGACTAATAAACTTTGTCTTAGAAAACTCTCTAATCCCTGTGATAAAACAAGACAAGGGAGTGTGCCATATATTTGCACATAGCAGTTGCAATCAAAATAAAGCAATCGGCATAATAATAAACGCCAAAACATCTCGCACAAGCGTATGTAACTCCTGTGAATGCCTCTTAATTGATAAGAGTATAGCTGATGAATTCCTGCCAAAAGTAGCATTAAAACTAATAGAAAAAAACACGATTCTAAAAGGTAGTAGTGAGTGTGTAAAAGTGTTAAAGGCACACAATATACAATGCGATGAGATTCAAGCTTGTAGCTATCATATAGAATATAATGACAATATTTTGAATCTAAAAATAGTAGATGGCTTAAATGGGGCAATAGAACATATAAACGAATTTAGCAGTGGTCATAGCGAATCTATATTATGCGAAGACAACAATATTGCACAAAAATTCTTAGATACCATAGATAGTGCATGCGTGTATGTCAATGCTTCTACTAGATTTAGCGATGGGGGTGAGTTTGGGTTTGGAGCTGAAGTTGGAATATCAACTTCAAAAATACATGCAAGAGGTCCAATGGGAATAGAATCTCTAACAAGCTATAAATACAAAATAATAGGAAACGGACAAATTAGAGTTTAATATGAATAGAACAAGTGCTAGAATCCTACTTATAGGATATATAATCATCGCTATTATTGGTGCATTTGTGCTAACTTTACCTATAATGCACAAAGGTAATTTAAGCTTTATTGATGCTCTTTTTACCTCATCTTCTGCAGTTAGTGTTACTGGACTAATATTTAAGAATACTGAGAGTGATTTTAGTGTTTTAGGATAATTTGTGATTTTACTTATAATCCAAATTGGTGGCTTTGGATATATGAGTGTAACTAGCTTTATTTATTTAATTTTGCGATTAAAAATAGAGCTTGACTAAAAGACAACTTATCTCTTCCTACAACTCTTGGAGCGATTAACTTTTTTAAAAAATTATTCTTAATTGTTTTGTTAATAGAGGGTATTGGTGCTATTTTACTATCTTTAAGATTCTTGCTTGATTTTGGTTTTATAAAATCAATTTGGCTTGGCATATTTAATAGCATTTCAGCTTTTAATAACGCCGGATTCTCAGTATTTGAAACAGGACTTATGTGGTATAAAGATGATGTGTTTATAAATTTGATAATCACCACTCTAATAATAATAGGTGGGCTTGGATATTTCGTGCTATTAGAAATATATTATAAAGCAACACATCAAAGAAAGAAGTTATCAACACATACAAAGTTGGTACTAATAATGACTGGGGTGTTGATAGTAATTACATTTCTATCTGTATTTCTTTTAGAATACAAAAATCCAAAAAGTATAGGGGACTTAAGCCTTTGGCAAAAGATTCTAGCTTCATACTTCACATCTATAAATTATAGAACTTCTGGGTTTAATACGCTTGATTTAAGTCTGTTTCAAGATTCAAGTTTATGTTTTGGCTCTATTTTTATGGCAATAGGTGGTGCTCCTGGTGGGACTGCTGGTGGGATAAAGGTAACCACTCTTGCTATCTTGCTAATTTGTGCCTACAAAGTATTAAGAAACTCAAATGAAGTAACGATTCTCAATAGAAAAAAGAACAAGAAACAATTACAAAATCATTTGCAATTATAGTACTATCTTCTGTGTATATTAGTGTTTGCGTTATGATTCTTACACTTTTTGAAGATGGTGGTAGCAGAGGATTTTAGCAATTTTATTTGAAGTGTGTTCTGCATTTGGAACAGTTGGATTATCTATGGGAAATGGGGGTGTGTTAAGTTTATCTGCCAACTTCGATACTATTGGCAAAACAATAATAATATTGCTAATGCTATCTGGTAAAGTCGGTATATTAGCATTTGCATTAACTTTATTTGCAAATCAAAAAAATGTCAAAATAGACTATGAAGCAAAAATCTTAGTATAGGAAAAAATGAACAAGAATACTTATGGAGTAATTGGACTTGGTAAATTTGGATACTACATTGCAAATGGATTAATAGATCAAGGCAAACATGTAATTATAGCCGATAAAAACGAATCTTAAATTAAAGATCTGGCTGATAAAACTGATATGGTGTTTATACTAAATTCAACTGATGTAAATGCGCTAAAAGAGGCTGGTTTTTCAAATTTAGATTTTGTTATTGTAAGCATTGGAGAAAATATAGAATCTAGCATATTAACACTGATGACACTAAAGAAAATAGGTGTAAAAAATATAATAGCCAAAGCAATAACAACAGTTCATGGTAGCATATTATCAAAGCTTGGTGCCTCAAAAGTAATATACCCAGAACGAGAAGCTTTATTGCGCACCCAGAATTTGAATATATAGATATTTCAAATATGCTTAGAACCTTCAAAATGCAAGTAACTGATCGCAAATAAAACAGCAAGAGAAATATTGCAATCAATACTTACCAAAAAAGAACTAGAATCAGAAATACAAATAATAGCAATAAAGAAAAATAAAGACAAAGATTGGATAATATCACAAATAGACGAAAATGAAATTATATATGAAAGTGCAAAAATTATATTCTTAGGAACTAGAATAGATATAGAAAATATAAAAATATAATCTATATCCCTTGTTTTTCTAGCATTTCTTGTTCTGTAATTAGAACTTCTTTTATAAATACATCAATTAACTCTCTCTCTTTATACTTTCCTATTATTGTGCCTTTTTTTATAATAAGCCCATCGCCACTCCCAAAGGCAATTGCTACATCTGCATGCTTTGCCTCTCCTAGTGCATTTACAGCACAACCCATTACTGATAGTTGCATTGGAGTTTTTATTTTTGGCATTTTTTCTTTTATCTCTTTTAGTAGTGGAACTAAATCTGCTTGTAATCTACCACAAGTTGGACATGAAATATAAGTAATGCCCTCCTTTTGCCTACCACTATATCTAAGAATCGATCTAGCAACCTCAACCTCCTTTTCTAACTCACCAGTTATAGACACTCTTAAAGTATCGCCTATACCCTCCATTAAAAGTCCGCCTAAAGCCATAGAGCTTTTAATCATTGAAGATTCTAAATCCCCTGCTTCAGTAACCCCCAAGTGAAATGGATATCTAACCATTGGACGAAGCATTCTATAACTTTCCATCGTTCTTTCTACATCACTTGCTTTGATCGAAACTTTAATATCACTAAATCCAAAATCCTCTAAAAGCTTAATATTATAAAGTGCAGATTCAACCATGCCCTTAGCAGTCGCTCCATATTTGTTTTCAAACTGCTTCTCCAAGCTTCCAGCATTCACCCCGATTCTAATTGGTATATTTCTTTCTTTACATGCATCTACTACTGCTTTTATTTTATCTTTAGAGCCTATATTTCCGGGATTAATCCTTATACAATCAACGCTTTGTGCAGCAATTAATGCTAATTTGTATCTAAAATGTATATCTGCTACAAGTGGCATTTGTATGCTTTGTTTTAGAGTTTTTAGTGCATTTGCATCTTCTTCATCGCTAACTGCTACTCTAACTATATCGCAACCTGCTAATTGCAACGCATCTATTTGTGCTTTTGTAGATTCTATATCTGCAGTTTTAGTAAATGTCATGCTTTGCACAGAAATAGGAGAATCTCCGCCAACTTTTACACCACCTACATTTATCACTTTTGTTTTACATCTATTTTTCATTTTTACCTTCTGATGTTTCATGCTGCACTAATGGTTTATCATCAATAGATAGCAAAGAATCTGCAACAATAGCACTCAAATAACCTTCTCTATTTCCTTCAAACGGGATACTATTTAACACATCTATTAATCCCATTTCTTCGGCTATTTTCTTTATTTCTTCATCTTTGCTATATCTTTCTATGTAATATTGAAATGTCTCTTTCCAACTTACGCCCTCTATTGCTCCAGCCTTTCCCGGTGCATTTAGCATAAATTCAGACAAATAAGCAAGCTTCAAAATAGAAGCTATCTTATCTCTCCAACACTCAATATATAAATATTCCTTTAATGTGTCTAAAACCTCTTTACCCTTGCCCTTAGACGCAAAAGAAAATGCCATCTTTTCCTTTGCTTTAAAATCATCATATATTTTCCTGCATTCCTTTAAAGAACGCAATTCATAATTAGATTCAGCCATTGCAAATAGTTCTGATAATTTATTTTCACTATATGCTTGTATAAACTCTAGTTTTAATTTTAAACTCTTTAACTTATCGTTGGCGACAATTTTAAATGGAATCATTGAAGCTAATAATTTGCATACATCATGAGCTTTTTGATATTCTCCTTGGTTTTCTAATGCATTAATTCTTTGCATTATCTGATCTCCAATTAAAAGTGCACTTTTATATATTAGCGTCTCTTGTAAAAATGGGAATCTATCACAAAGTTTAAAATATTCTTCAAAACGCTTAGCTTTATACTCTTCTTCTGCCTGTAAAAACTTACTTGTATTTCTAAGCAACATCATTACCGCTTCTTTTTTACATTTTACATTAGCAAAAGGATTTAATAACTCTTGGGCTTTTGGCAAATTTATTTGTGCATTTTGTGCCAATAATCTTTTAGCCGCTTCAAAGGACTTATCCCACTTAGAATCTATCTGACTAAAAGCTATTGTTTCTTTTAAGTAAGGATATTTATCAACCAGCATGTAAGCTTCTTGCAGATTATTTGCTTCTATAGCATCTAAAAAACTAGCAACTGATGCCTTTTGTTGCCAATAATAATCAAATTCTTCTTTCTTTTTAGGATCTTTCATAAAAGGTTCTACAACTGCTTGTGCTTCATTTATCTTATCTACTGCTAGTAAATCTATGGCTTCTTGCAATTTTGTCTTCCATAAAGTTTCAATTTTAGTTATATATTCTTCTAAAGTTTGTAAAAATATATTTTGTTCTCTAATTAATTTAATTGCACCTATTAAATCATCATTGCTTAAGCATTCCAACATTTCTTCTTTGTAAGAATCTAAATCAATAATATCAATAGCACCATCACTATGTCCTACATACAAAATAGATGAATCTAAAAACATTGCTGTAAGACCAAGATTCTCCATAGTAATTGAATCTATTATTTTATTTGCATAAAGATTCATAATATACATTGATTTATTTTTACCACCTACAACTGCAAAGTTTGGGTTTGGCAACTTCTGACATATAGTAAGCCAAGCTCCCTGTATTTGAAATTCACTTATTTTTTCTTTGCTTAACAAGTCATAAACTATCGTATATCCATTTTTTGTTACACAGAACAATTTAGTATCATTATCGAAAAATAGAGCATCTTCGATTATTGATTCGCATTCTATATCAAGCAATGTTCTATTTTTCTCCACATCAAATACCACTGCCTTACCATTAAAACAAGAAGCAAAAAGCAAACTATCAGCATCACTAAAAACTATAGAGGCAATATAATCAGGAAAAGGCGGAAGACCAATTAAAAAGCTGTAATTATCCGCAGAATAAAGCAACACCCTGCCATCTTCGCCTCCAGTTGAGACAAAGTTGTCCTCTTTTGAAAAGGTTACTTTTGAAACCTCTAGTTTTTGCCAATCTAGCGAAGCAATAGGAGCTATCTCAGGAGTAGCTGATAGAATAATTGCTTTGGGTGTTTTTGCAAAGCCAACACCAAGCTTTGAATCCCTATTTGATACTGCAACTGCCTTTGAGAAGTGATGTAATGGTTCTGCTGTCTTTGAAAGATTCAAGGTTTTGTCAATTACCTTATTTTCTAAAAAAAATGTCGAAATATTATAAAAGTTATCAATACATATTATGTGAGTTTTGTTTGTCGCTATGCTTAGCACACTTCCAACTAATCTTAAATGATTTTTAATAGGTAACAAAATGATTCCTTGAAATATTTATATAAATTAAAAGCATTTTATCTTTTTAATTATTAAAGCACAAACTTAAAAAATCTCATAAAGGCTATTAGCATTTGCCATCCATTTTTCTAGTTTCTCCCAATCTTCTTCCTTTAGCATATCAAGTGCAACTTGTATTTCTTTATCAAAAATCTCTAAAGATTCTAATAGCCAATCTTTATTTTGCTTTGATATATCACACCACATTTTTGGAGAGCTTTTTGCGATTCTAACCATACTTTTAAACCCGCCTCCAGCAAGTGCTAGAATATCTTTAGGATTCTTTTGACTTAGAACCACATTTGCTAGTGCATAACTTATAATATGTGGGAGATGACTAATAAAGGCTGCATGATTATCATGTAATTTTGAATCCATTTTTATTATGTTCATTTTTAATGCTACAAATATTTCTTTAGCCATTGCAACTTGCAAATCACCGCTTTTATCCAAATCAGTTAATACAACAATGTGATGTGGCAACAATTCTTTAAATGCAGCTTTTGGACCAAAGTTCTCTGTCCCACTCATAGGATGAGCACATACGAAATTTTTACGAATCTCTTGTGGAATATTGTCTGAAATTAAGCTTTTTGTGCTACCTAGATCTATAATTGTAGCATGTGGCTTAATCCCAATAAATTTAGGTAGCATATCCAAAATAGCTCCAACAGGAGTTGCTAAAAATATAACATCGCATTCTTTAATATCACAAAAACTAACGCATTCATCAACGAGCCCTAAAGATAAAGCTTGTTGCATATGAATCTCATTGATATCTAGCCCGTAAATAACCTTAAACATTCCTATATCTTTTAAAGCCAAACCCAAAGAGCCACCAATTAATCCAAGTCCTATAATACCTGCTTGCATTCCACACCAACCAAAAGTAGAATTTAAAATTTAGCAAAATTATATATTTTATTTTATAGTTTTGTTATCTTTAATTTCAAAAAAGCTATAATCTAGTTTATTGTTTATTTTAATTTGAGGAATGTTTGTAATGAAATTAACTCCAAAATTTATGTCGTCTATTGCTGCTGCTATAGCTATTTCTGCGAATTTGAATGCCGCTGATTTACCTATTATCAAAGAAGTTAAATATGAAAACTTGAACTATATATCACCACTAATTGCAAATGAAATTGCAAAAATCAAACTAAACGAACAACTAGATTTAAACAGAGTAGATCAATCAATCCAAGACTTCTATAAGCAAGGATATTTCCAAGATATATGGGTAACAGAAGAAAATGGTGTTTTAACATATCACTTTGTAGAAAAACCAATAATAGCAAGTTTGATTATAAGCGGATATGGTGCAGGCAAAGAACAAGCCACACTAAATAAAGAGCTAGGGTTAAAAAAAGGCGATGTATATGATGAAATAAAAATTGCCAACACAAGAAAAAGAATAATAGAACTACTAGAAAAGCAAGGTTTCTATGACACTATCGTTGAAGTAAAAACAGAAACAATAGCACCAAAAGTTCTAAAAGTAACATTTGAAATCAATAAAGGCGAAGAAATCATCATTAAAAAAGCAAACTACTATGGTAGAGAAAGCATATGGACTTCAAGAATTGAATCTGTAACTGCAAACAAAGAAAAAGACTTTATAGGTTGGATGTGGGGTTTTAATAACGGGAAATTACAAATAAATGAAATAGAAGCAGATGCGGCTAGAATTAGAGACTTATACATGCAAAAGGGATACTTGGATGCTGAAGTTTCAAGTCCATTTTTAAGAACGGATTTTACGACATATGAAGCAGAGCTTGACTTTTACATTAACGAGGGCAAGAAATATAGAGTATCAAGTATAGATGTAGTATTAGAAGAAGATATAATGCCATTAGAGGAGCTAAAAGAAGTCATCAAAACAAAAGAAGGCAAAATATTTAACATAAACAAAATGCGAGCCGATATGGAAGAGCTTAAATATAAAGTTGGTGATTTAGGATACGCATTTACTAGAGTAAATCCTGATTTAGACAAAAACCCTGACACTGGCGAAGTAAGAATTATATATTATGTGCAACCGGGCAGAAAAGTGAAGGTAAGAGATGTACTAATTTCTGGTAACTCAAAAACAATAGATAGAGTAATTAGAAGAAATGTATTATTAGCTCCCGGCGATGAATACAAAATGGGCAAGATTAGAGATTCTAAAAATGCCATAATGAGAACTGGTAACTTTGATAATGTAACAATAGAAGAAAGAAGAGTTGATGAAGAACATATTGACTTACTAGTAAATGTAAAAGAAGCAAAGACTGGTGAATTTACATTTGGTGTTGGTTATGGTAGCTATGATGGTGCTATGGGTAGTATATCTATAAAAGATAGAAACATATTTGGTAGCGGTCTAACTGCTGGATTATATTTTGACAAAAGTGAAGTATCAACTTCATATAGACTAAACTTATACAATCCTGCGATCTTAGATAGTGATTATAGCTTAGCAACTGATGTGTATAGAACCGACTATTATGACTATGATTATAGAGAAATCTCAACTGGTTTTAGCCTTGTAGGCGGCAAGAGAGTATGGGACCAACTAGACTTAACGCTTGGTTATACATTCCAAGAATCAAGACTATCAGAATTTGAAAATCCATTTTATCTATTGTATTACAGAGGTAAATATACAAAATCATCTGTGATTCCTGGACTTAGCTTTGATAACACAGATGCTTATTTCTTCCCTAAAAGCGGCATTAGAGTTGCAGCTAATGTCGAATTTGCTGGAATTGGTGGAGATGCGGAATTTACAAAATACTATGGAAGCTTCAATTACTACAAATCAGTTGAAGATTGGGTTGATATAGATCTTATCTTTAGATATAGAGCTAGAGCTGGATATATAAATGACGGCGGATATCTACCTATGAGTGAGAAATTCTATCTAGGTGGTATAAGTAGTGTAAGGGGTTATCAAAGTAGATCAATCACTCCAAAAGACGAATACGGCGTGAGAATCGGTGGAAAGCAAATGTTCTACAACACTGCTGAGTTGAGCTATGGACTATTTGAAACTGTGCAAATGAGGCTAAATGCCTTCTTTGACTATGGTATGATAGGAGAGAATGATATTTCAGAGATAACAAGATATTCAGCAGGTGTTGGGATTGAGTGGGTATCTCCAATTGGTGTTATTAACTTCGTATTCCCAAGAGCACTTAATGATAAAACAGGAGATGAGACATCTTCATTTGAATTTACTATGGGTCAAAGATTCTAATGACACAAAAAATAGACAATGCCATAGTTAAAGTAAAACTACCAAGAGTTAGCAAAGATGAGATTCTTCATTTAATGAAAAATGCGTCTTTGCGTGAATTGGGAGAAATGGCTCAAAATATAAAATCAAAACTTCACCCAAGAAACATAACAACATTTGTGGTGGATAGAAATATAAATTACACAAATATATGTTGGGTGGATTGTAAATTCTGTGCTTTTAAGCGTAAAGTAGGAGAAAAAGATACATACATTTTAAGCTTTGATGAAATTGATAAAAAAATTGAAGAATTATTAGCAATAGGTGGAACACAAATACTATTCCAAGGTGGTGTGCATCCAAGCTTAAAAATAGAGTGGTATGAATCTCTAGTATCACATATTGCAAATAAATATCCGCAAATTACAATACATGGATTTTCAGCAATAGAAATAAACTACATAGCAAAAGTATCAAAAATATCAATCACTGAAGTATTACAAAGATTAAAAAATAGTGGTCTATCATCAATTCCGGGTGCTGGAGCAGAAATCCTAAGCGATAGAGTAAGAGATATAATAGCTCCTAAAAAGCTAGATTCTGATGAATGGATTAATGTGCATAGACAAGCCCACAAACTAGATATAAGAAGCACAGCTACAATGATGTTTGGCAGCGTAGAGAGCGATGATGATATATTAGAACACTGGGATAGGATAAGAAATTTACAAGATGAGACAAATGGATTTAGAGCATTTATACTTTGGAGTTTTCAACCTGCTTTCACCCCGCTAAAAGATGAGTTCCCCAATCTAATGAAAGCCTCATCAAATAGATACTTAAGATTGCTTGCATGTAGTAGAATCTTTTTGGATAATTTTCAAAATATACAAAGCAGTTGGGTAACACAAGGTTCACACATAGGTCAGATTGCACTACTTTTTGGGGCAAACGACTTAGGTAGCACAATGATGGAAGAAAATGTAGTAGCAGCAGCTGGTGCTAAAAACTCTATGAATCAACAAGAGATGATAAAGCTAATAAAAGACATAGGCGGAATTGCAGCAAAGCGAAATACAGCTTATGATATTTTGGAGTATTTTGAATGAAAAAAATTTTTACAATATTAATTAGTGTATTCTTTATGAAAGGATTTTTAATGGCAGTAGAACTAAAACATCTACAGATAAACAACACAAACATTCCTGTAATTTATGAAAACAACTCACAGCTTCCACTATTTTTTATACAAATAGTATTTAAAGGTGCTGGTAGCGTTAGTGATGGCAAAGAGCTTGGAATCTCTAACCTAACAAGTAGCATACTAAATGAAGGGACAAAAAAGCTTGGTGTAACAAAATTTTCAGAAAAACTAGAAGAGAGGGCATTATCTCTTAGTGTAGGCAGTGGATTTGAAACTATGAACTTCACACTTAGCGGAACAAAAGACGAAATAGATAATGCATTAACATTGCTAAATGAATTACTAAGCAATCCAAATTTTACAAAAACAGCACTAAATAAGGTCAAGGAAAATACAATAATCTCCATACTCGAAAAAGAAAATGACTTCGACTATCAAGCCAACAAAGGTCTAAAGGAGATGATTTTTAAAGGCACGGCACTGCAAAACACATCGATTGGAACACAAAAATCAATAGAAGCAATAACGCTAAAAGATATAGAAAGTTTCTACAATTCATATATAAACTTAGAAAATGCAACAATAATCTTAGGTGGAGATATAAAACTAGATGATATATCTCAAAAAATACAACAAACACTAAAGATTCTACCAAGTGGCAAAAAGGTAGAAATCGCTAACATACAAGCAAATGATAAACAAGGAACAAAAACAATAAAAAAAGAAACACAACAAGCATATATATACTTTGCAGCACCATTGTATATAAAAGACTTAGAAAAAGAAAGTGCGATTTTAAAGGTTGCTTCATTTGTGCTTGGTGGAAGTGGATTTGGTAGCAGAATGATGGAAGAGATAAGAGTAAAAAGAGGCTTAGCATATACAGCTGTTTTAAGATTGCTACCGAGCAAGACATACTCGTATACACATGGTTATCTACAAACAAGTCTAAAAAATGAAGAAGAAGCAAAAAAACTCGTAAGTGAAGTTGTAGATAATTTTATAAAAAATGGAATCACACAAAAAGAACTAGACGCTGCTAAAAAATATCTGTTAGGTAGTGAACCACTAAGAAACGAAACGCTATCACAAAGACTTAGTAGCACATTTAGAAATTATTATGACAATTTACCACTTGACTTTAACTCCAAAGTATTGAAAGAGATAGAAAAACTAAGCCTAAAAGAAGTTAATGACTATATAAAAGAGCATAAAGAAATAGGCAAACTTACATTCTCTATTGTGAGTGCTAATTAATCTTGATACAAATACCAGAAAATATCAAAAAACTTGGTATTTGTAACCTGCTTGACTTATACATAAAATACCCACCTGCAAAATACACAAATGGCAAACTAACTGAATCTTTAGAGATAAATTCAACAATTGTAGTAAAGATAGTGATTCAAAGCTACAATAAAATAGGCAAAAATGCCATTATTAACGCCATAGTCTTATCTATAGATGGTAGTGAGAAAATAAATTTATTTATATTTAACGCCAAGCCATATCATAAAAACATCTTTACACTTGGAAAAGAAATGATTGTAAGTGGCATTGGCGGAATATATAATGGAAGATTCACAATCAAGCAGCCAAAAGTAATCACGCAAGAAGATGAAATTATTTTGCATTTCAACAAAAAGCTAGTAGGCAAACAAATAACGATTCTAAGAGATTTTATAAAATCAATCACACTAGATGTGCTAATACAAGCCTACCCAAACATAGAATCTAAAATCCTAAAAAGACTTCATGCAATACACAATCCAACTAGTGATTTTTTAAAAAGCTTTACACATAACAAAGAATTTGACATGCAAACAAAAAAAGCTCTAGCCTTTGCTGAAATTTATAATTACATGCTAGAGCTAAAGGGCAAAGTATTACACTTTAAAAGCCTAGAAAAACTAAACAATAAAAAGCTGTTAGAAAAATGGATAAATAGCCTACCATTTAATCTTACAAATGGACAAAAAGACGCAATAAGAGATATAGAAATATCACTAAATAGCAATCTAGCAAGTAGAAGAATAATAGTAGGTGATGTTGGGTGTGGCAAGACTATTTTGATTTTTGCTGCATGCATATTGTGCTATCCAAGACAATGCATATTAATGGCACCAACCTCGATTCTCGCACAGCAAATCTATAATGAAGCATTAAAAATGCTACCACAAGAAATCAATGTTGGCTTATGTATAAAGGACAAAAAAGACTTAGATTTTAGCAAATATCACTTCATAATAGGGACACATAAGATTCTATACACAAATATAGATAACAACACCTTAGATATGCCATTAGTAATGATAGATGAGCAACATAGATTTGGCACAAAACAAAGAAATATACTTGATAAATCACTTGAAAAAGAAGGCAAAAAGCCACATTTTTTGCAATTCTCTGCCACTCCAATACCAAGAACAATGGCGATGATAGAATCCTCTCTACTATCCTTTACTTTTATAAATGATTTGCCTTTCAAAAAAGATATAACATCAAAGGTGATAACAAATAATGACTTTGCAAGTCTCCTAGAACACATAAAGCTAGAAACAAAAAAAGGCAACCAAACAATAATCATCTATCCCCTAGTTGAGAAAAAATCAGAAAACAACATCTACAAACCAATAAAAGAAGCAAAAGAATTTTGGGAGAGACACTTTAAGAGAGTGCATTTAGTGCATGGCAAGGATAAAAACAAAGAACAAATACTAGAAGAATTTCAACAAAATGGTGAAATATTACTATCAACAACGGTTGTAGAAGTTGGAATCTCCTTACCAAGACTATCTACTATTGTAATATCAGGTGCAGAAAACTTTGGATTTGCTACATTACATCAATTAAGAGGTAGGGTTAGCAGAAATGGGCTTAAAGGATTTTGCTTCTTATACACAAAAAAACAAAACATAGAAAAACTAGCACAATTTTGTGAAATACAAAATGGCTTTGAAGTAGCAAAGCTAGACCTGCAAAGAAGAAAAGGTGGAGATATGCTAAGCGGAGTAAAACAAAGTGGTTCAGAGTTTAACTGGTATAACTTTGAAGAACACATAACACAAAAAGCAAAAGATTCGATAGACAAACTAGAATCTTAAAATTATTCCAATATTTTATACCCCAAAGATTCTAAGCTTAATTCCTTTAGTTCTTTATTTTCTATTATTTTTGGCTGTATTATAAACACTATTTCTTCAATGTGTGATACATCTTGTGTATATGAAAATAAAGGCGGAATTATATGTCCTAAGAGTGGAATTTTATTTTGAACATTTGTTGTATTTTTTGAGATTAATCCCCCCAAAATAACTTGCTCATTATTTTTTACTCTAACAATTGATGAGAGCTGATTTGTTGTTAGATTCGGAGGAGATTCTAAGGCTTGTGTTTGTTTTAAGTTATCGTCTTTTGTTTTGGTTATTGATGGGTTTATCTTTAGCATAATCTCATCATCAAATATTAATGGAGTTATATCAAGCAATACACCTGCAAAAATGCTTGGATATTCATTGTCTGTATTTGTTAGCGTTGTTTGTGCATTTGTATTTTGATATATGGAACTTTTTTTATATCGTAAAATATCTCCAACACTTATCATTGCTGGTTGATTATTTAAAGTTAGCACTTTTGGATTTGAGATAGAATATACATTTCCATAGGTTTGTAAAAACTCAACTACCCTATTTAGACTTAAAGCTTGTGAATAAATGTTAATGCCATACTTAAATTCACCATTTGACACATTAATGCCACTACTATTTTCTAAGTTGGCAGAATCTGCAGTAAATGGTATGGTTAAGTTTTGGAGATTATATAAGCTATCCCAATTTATACCTGTTGTATATGAATTTTTATGAACAACACTTAAGATATTTACATCTATTAAAACCTGCCTTTGAAGCCTAGAGTGCAAACTTTTAATATAAGATTCAACCCTATCTAAATTAGTTCTTGTAGCTCTTATGGTTATTAATCCAGCCCCTCTATTGACCACAACATCAGAATCCTCGCTATTAGTTAGCATTTCTTTTAATTCATCTTCAATATTAGCCCAAAAATTAAATCCATCTTCACTTTGTATATCAACCCCAGAACGACTAAGACTAATCATATCAGCACCACTAGAACCCTTGCTTTCTTCATTATTTATTGATACTGAAGTGCTACTATTGCCGATTCGATTCGTGTTTATATAGTTTAAGTCAAATGTTTTAGAATGCTTGTATTTTAGCTTTAGTGTGTCATTTTTATAGAAATAATGTAAATTAGCATGTCTAAACAAAACACTAAAAACATAATCAAGATTCTTGTCCTTTATATTTATAATAGGTAACTCTTTATCCAATAATGAAGAAACCTCATCTTCATTATAGATAACACTAAAATAACATTCCTCACCAAGCTCACCTAATATATCTCTTATTGATAGTTCTGAATCTTTTGGGACAGATAGAGAAAAAGAGCGATACTTGCAATCAGCAATCAAAGAAGAATAAAAAATAAAAAGTAAAAATAAAAGCTTAAAATTCATATTATTTGATATTAAAATTACTAACTTTACCTATACAATGCCTACTAACCTCATCATTGTCTTTTAGCACCACACATCTATTTTGTATATCATAAATTAAATAATCTTCAAATACCTCACCCTTTTTATACCAATTACCATTAATATTTACTCTATCTAGCAAAATACCATTTACATGAACCTCATCTATATCATACAAAAAAGGATCATAAGAGAAGTCTCTTGCAACAAGAAAGAATGGAATAAAAAATAATAATAGCTTCATAAAATATCCTAAACGGAATTAAAACTAAGCAATGCAGAGCCCCAAGTTAGACCACCACCAAAAGCATCTAACAACAATCTTGAGCCATCTTTAATCTTGCCCTCCTCAAATAGTTCATTAATCGTAATTGGTATAGAAGCAGCTGAAGTATTGCCGTATTTATGCACCGTTTTTGCAACTTTGTCATCTGGGAATTGCAAAGCCTCACCAACTGCAGAAATAATCCGTAAGTTCGCTTGATGTGGCACAAAAAAATCAATATCATCTTTTGAAAGATTATTTCTCTTTAGAATCTCAACTACATCATTTGTTAATGTTTTTACAGCAATCTTAAAAGTTTCATTGCCTTTCATTTTTATAAACTGCAATCTATCATTTATCGTATCATTTGTAATTGGATTCCTACTACCACAGCCAGGTGTCATTAAAAAATCTTGATACTCACCATTTGATGAAATATTGACATCTAAAATGCTTTTAGAGATATCACAAGTAGCACCAATAACAGCCGCACCAGCACCATCACCAAACAAAACACATGTGCTTCTATCTTCCATATCAATTATGCTAGATAGTTTCTCTGCACCGATTATCAATATATTTTTACATGTTTTAGATTCAATAAAAGACTTCGCCAAAGATAATAGATAAATAAATCCGCTACAAGCTGCTGAAATATCAAAGGCTGGTTTGCCAACAATGCCTAAAGCACTAGATACAACACATGCAGTAGATGGCATACATAAAAAGTCTGGTGATATAGTTGCAACTATAACCATATCAATATCAGAAGGTTTTATATTGGCTCTATTTAATGCTACTTTAGCAGCATTTATAGCCAAATCGCTAGTTGCTTGATTACTTGAGGCAAATCGCCTCTCTTTTATACCCGTTCTTTTAGTAATCCACTCATCACTAGTATCTACTATTTGAGCTAAGTCATCATTAGTAACTATCCTATCTGGTATACAAGCACCAATGGATTTTAGTGCCGCATATATAGGTTTATCCATTAGTTGCTCCTTTAAATTATGACTTATATTTAGCTAACGCAGATAATATTCTATCGTTGATATTATTTTCTATACTAGCAATAGCTTGAAAAATGGCATTCTTCATAGCCTTTGAATTACTCTTGCCATGGCAAATAATTACATTTCCATCAATGCCAAGCAATGGAGCACCACCATATTCTGCATAATCAATTTGCTTTTTAAGTTTGCTAAAAACACTCTTTAAAAACAAAGAACCAAAAGTGCCAAGTGGCGATGATTTTATATAGGTTTTTAACAGATACACTATTGAATCTGCAACTCCTTCACTAGTTTTTAACACTATATTACCAACAAAACCATCACAAACTATAACTTCAACTGAAGCATCAAATATATTATTGCCCTCTATATTACCGATAAAGGAAGGGTGGGACTTTAAATACATAAAAGCATTCTTGCTAATCTCATTACCCTTACACTCTTCTTCTCCGTTGGATAATATCCCAATTCGTGCATTTTGATACTTCAATATAGAACATGCATACTCATGCCCCATAATCCCAAACTCAAATAGATTCTCTGCCTTGCAATCTACATTAGCCCCAGCATCTACAACCAAACTTTTATTTCCGTCGATTCTAGGCATAAGAGTGCATATAGCAGGACGAGAGATTCCACTTAATCTGCCTATTCTTAAAGTAGCTAAACTCATAGTAGCACCGCTATGTCCAGCAGACACTACTGCATCAACACTTTTATTTTTTAGCATATCAATAGCTACATAAATTGAACTATTTTTTCGCTTAATTGCTGAAGTAGCTAGATCGTCCATCGTAATGACATCATCACAATGAACAATCTGAACTCTATTAGCAAAAGATGAAGGAACAAGCGGTCTTAACACCTCTTCATTTCCAACGAGCACAAGCGTAAAGTTCTTTTCCTTTAATGCTGATATAGCACCTTCAACAAGTGGGGAAGCACCAAAATCCCCACCCATTGCATCAACTGCGATTCTCATTATTAAACTTAATTTTTATAACTTCCAGTGAATTTATTCATTCTATGAGGCATTTTCCAAGTTCCATCACTATCTTTCACAGGCATAGACAATGTAATTTTGTAATGTGTTCTTCTTTTAGCTGCTCTAGTTTTACTAACTCTTCTCTTTGGTACTGCCATTTTTTACTCCTTAATATGATAATCACAAATAATAATTTCTATCTCGCTTCTAAGAATATCTTCAAAATCGATAATTCCACCTTCACACTCTAAAACTTCTTCGAAAGTTTCATTACTCAAACTAACTGCTCCATTGCTTAGATAAAAATCCAAATTTTCATCTAGATTCTCTAAGTATTCATCACCACTAATGTCGCAAACTAGATTCACGCTTCCGGTCAGTTTGGCACATAATCTCAAAAAATCACTATGAGATGATTCAAAACACAAATAACCATCTAAACTAACACTATCTAATGATACACTAAATGGAATCTTATCACCATTCCTGCATATCTGAAATGCTTTTAAAAATGGTATTTTATTCATCTATATTATTAACAAATTTCTCTTTTTGCAAAGAAAAATTCTATTTCCTTTTTTGCATTATCTAAACTATCGCTACCATGAACAGCATTAGCATCAATGCTATCTGCAAAATCCGCTCTAATCGTGCCTACAGCTGCTTCTTTTGGATTTGTAGCACCCATTAATTCTCTATTTTTTGCTACTGCATTTAGTCCTTCAAGCACCATAACAACAACTGGACCGCTAACCATAAAATCCACTAAATCATTAAAAAATGGTCTTTCTTTATGAACAGCGTAAAATTCTTTTGCATCACATCTTCCAAGATGTAATCTCTTCATAGCTACCACTCTTAAACCATTGCTCTCGAATCTATCTACTATCTTACCAATAACATTTTTTTTAACGGCATCTGGCTTTATTATGGACAATGTCTGTTCCATTCTCGCTCCTAAGAAATTAAAAATTTAAAGCGTCAATTATACAAAAACAAAACTACATTAAATATTAAATCAAAATGTTATTAAAATCTTTTTGGTGATTTCACTCCTAAAATCCTAGCTTTTCTATAGAATCTATATAAGCCTATTTTAGTTTTTTTATCTATTTTATATGTAAGCAGATTCAAATATTCCAATATATCTTCTTTTGATACGCCACTCTTTTTGGAATATTCATCAATTATATAATGAGGTATTTTTACATGAGACTTTGCAAAAAGCAAAGCAACTTTACAAAAAAACTCCTTATGCTTTCTAGCACATAATCTACCAAAAACAAAAGGTATCCTCTCCTTCTCCACCCAAAAAAGACACATATCTATGTAGTCTTGTTTATTTGTTGATGAATCTAATACATATCTTAAAGCCCTATCTCCTATTAATACCCTACCTTGAAGCCCTAACACTTTAAGAAGAGCATTTGAAGTAGCAGATTGATAATCATTTCCTAGATCATCTTTTATGCAAATTACGCTTTTTACTTCTTTTTTAGCACATATACCTACATCAAATACACGGAATCTTTCATTCTGTGCCCTCATGGCTGTGATTGAAGATATAAAACCAGCATCGATTCTATTAAATAAAAATTCTATATTAAGTTTTGCAGGATACGATTTTTTCTTATTATAAAATAACTTGCAATAAGAAGGAGCAGGATATTTACGCATAAAGACTTCAAAAGGCAAAAGATTCAAATAATCTATCTTACCAAATCTCATATTAACTTCCTAAAGTTTTTACACATTTTAACACTTTTTGCGAAATAATGACTTATGTTGCAAAACATGCTACAATTGTCAAGTTATATGATTGAAGGATGTAAAACTATAAACATCAATTATGTATTTTTGGAGATACGCATGAACTCGTTATTATTAGAAACCATAAACAATTTGCCTCCGCTTCCTGCAACAGTATCTGAACTTAGGGATTATATAAATACTGCTGGAGATAATTTAGAATTATCAAAAGTTGCAACCATTATCTCAAAAGATCCATTATTAATAGCAGAATTATTAAAACTAGCTAATTCGCCATATTATGGGATTTCAAGACAAATATCAACAATACCACAAGCTGTATCACTACTTGGTGTAAGCAATGTAAAAAATACTATCTTAGCAGATGCTGTGAAGAAAAAATTTGTAGTTGATGTATCGCCTTATGGATTGGATACAGATACATTCTTAAGATATTCAGCAGAAGAAACAGAATTTATTTCAAATTGGCTAAACAAAGAAGATAAAGCATTATCAGACACATTAATACCATGTGCAATGCTATTAAGACTCGGAATGATTTTACTATCTTCAATACTAATAAAGTCAAATAAAGATAAAGAGTTTTTAGCAGAAAATATGAAAAATAATTTCCAAAATATCCATGAGTTAGAGGATAAATATTGCGGGATTGACAGCTTATCATTTTTAGGATTCTTATTTGATTATTGGAAGTTTGATGAAATTCTAATACAAAGCGTGACATATATAAATAATCCACACTCCGCCTCTTCAGAAACTAAAAAAAGTGCATATGCTTTATCTATTATCAATTGTCTATTTGAGCCATACAATCCACTTAGTTCCTTTAATTGCAAAAAAGCAATAGCGCTAATAAAAGAAGCAAAAACACAAAATATAACATTTGATATAGAAAACTTCATGGAAAAGTTACCAAATACTGCAAAAGCAAACTTGCAAAAAGAAGATGAAGAAGTTTAAATAAATATCACATTAAAACAATTAGAGAGAATTATGTAAGCATGGTTGGTTATACCAACCATGCTTTAGCAATCAATTAATTAAAGTTTATCAGCATTTTGTGATAGATACTCAGCAACACCTTTTGCATCAGCCCTCATACCTTTATCACCTTTGTTCCAACCAGCAGGACATACTTCACCATGCTCTTCAAAAAATGTTAATGCATCACACATTCTTAGCATTTCATCCATATTTCTACCTAATGGAAGGTCATTAATTACTGCATGTCTTACAATTTGATTTTTATCAATTAAGAAAGAACCTCTAAGAGCAACAGCTTCATTGATTAGAACTTCATAATCTCTTGAAATTTGCTTTGTAATATCAGATACCATAGGGAATTGAACATTGCCAATACCGCCTTGATTCACAGGAGTGTTTTTCCAAGCAAAATGAACTACATCAGAATCAATAGATACACCAATAACATTAAATCCCTTATCAGCGAAATCTTTCACTCTATGATCCATAGCAATTATCTCTGATGGACAAACAAATGTAAAGTCTTTTGGCCAAAAGAATACTACTGCACCATTTCTTCCTAAATTTCTAGAAAGCTCAAAATCTTCAACAATTCTATTATCAGCTAAAACAGCTGGTGCTTTAAAATCTGGGGCTTTTTTAGTTACTAACATTAAAAATCCTTTTAAAATAATTTAGTTGTTGATAAAAACTATCAACATTAAGTTAGATTATATCCAAAAATTATAAATATAAAGTATATAAAACATAAAAAGTTATTTTTCACATTCCATAGGATAAAAATAAAACAAAGCATCACACAATTAAGTTTGATAATGCTATAATCACAAAAATTAAAAATACAAGGTGAATTTATGAAAAATCAATTTCTTTTTACTTCAGAATCTGTAACTGAAGGACATCCAGATAAAATGGCAGACCAAATAAGCGATGCAATACTAGACTACATTATACAAAGAGACCCAAAAGCTAGAGTTGCTTGTGAGACATTGCTATCAAATGGATTTTGCGTAATAGCAGGTGAGCTAAAAACAACAGCATATGCACCAATGCAAGACATTGCTAGAAATGTAATTAGAGATATAGGCTATATAGACGCAAAATATGGCTTTGACTATCATAGTGCTGGTGTTTTAAATGGTATAGGAGAGCAAAGCCCAGATATAAATCAAGGTGTAGATAGAGAAGATGGCGAAATCGGTGCGGGTGATCAAGGACTTATGTTTGGATATGCTTGTAAAGAAACAGATGTATTAATGCCTCTTCCAATATATCTATCTCACAGAATCACAGAAAAACTAGCACAAGTGCGAAAAGATGGCACTCTACCATTCCTAAGACCAGATGGGAAATCACAAGTAACAGTAAAATACGAAAATGGGATTCCAGTTGGCATTGACACAATAGTAGTATCAACACAACATAGCCCAGAAACAATGCAAGAAACACTACACCAAGCAGTAATTGAAGAAGTAATCAAAAAAGCTTTGCCAGAGCAATTTGCAAATGATAATATAAGATATTTTGTAAATCCAACAGGAAAATTTGTAATAGGCGGTCCTCAAGGAGATGCTGGACTAACTGGTAGAAAGATAATTGTAGATACATATGGTGGTAGTTGCCCACATGGTGGTGGTGCATTTAGTGGCAAAGACCCTAGTAAAGTAGATAGAAGCGGTGCTTATGCTATGAGATATGTAGCGAAGAATCTAGTAGCGAGTGGAATCTGTGATAGAGCAACAATACAAATCGCATACGCAATAGGTGTTGTAGAACCTGTATCAATCCTAGTAAATACTCATGGTACTGGAAAGGTAGAAGATTCTAAGATTGAAGAATGTGTAAGAAAGATATTTAGACTAACACCAAAAGGAATAATAGAATCTCTAGATCTACTAAGACCAATATACCAAAAGACTGCAAGTTACGGACATTTCGGAAGAGAATTACCTGAATTTACTTGGGAAAAGACAGACAAAGCAGAAGAAATTAGATCTTATTTCAAAATCTAAACAAGCTCTACTTGTTTAGATTCTTATTTCTTATAAATACATAGCACAAATAAAACAATCCACAAATAATAACCGCACTAAATAATACCTCATCAAGCCCAACGGGCTTAGTAAAATCAAAAAATCCATCTGTTATTTGCATTTTTTACTCAATACCTCATCACATCTAGGGCATGGTTTATCTTCTTCTTTTGATAGATACTGCCAACATCTTGGGCATTTCTTGCCACTTGCCTTTACTATCTTATAATCCATGCCACCACTACTAAAAGTTCCAAGAATCTCTTCATTGCTAGAATTAGTAACATTGCTTACCATAAGCCATAAATGTAACTCTTTAAATGTATTATTTAACGCTAATAAATCAACTTCTAAAGTAGATTTTATTTTTGAATCTTTCTTTAAAATATCTATCTGTTCTAAAAATAAACTTCTAAACTCAAGCAAAGATTCAAAGTTATGACTTGGAGTAGCAAAAGAAGGCATCGGAGAGTAAATAATATCAAATACACTATCTCCACCATTACATAGTTGCAACAATGCCTTGCTTTTGTTATATCCCAATGCTTCATCTATGGTATAAGTCAAAATAGGAGCTAGTAGTGCAAATAATCTACTAGCAATCAATGCCATAACGCTTTGAGAGGCTAATCTTTCTTTTGAATCTATTGCATTGCAATACAAATTATCCTTACAAATATCAAGATAAATTCCACTTAACTCTGCATTTAAGAAATAAGTTAGCTCTTGAATCGCCTTTGCAAACTCATATTCTCCAAGTAAAGCATGTATGCTATCAAAGCATTTCTTAGCAGATTCTAGTATCCACAAATCAATCTCACTAAACTCATAGTAAAGCTCATCTAATCCATTTGTATTGGCAAGCAAGAATCTAATTGTATTTCTTATTTTTCTATAATTTTCACCAACTTGTTTTAATATATTTTTTGAGATTCTTTGGTCATTTTGATAATCACTCATCGCAACCCAAAGTCTAAGTATCTCGCTACCATGCTCTTTTAGAATCTCTTGTGGTGCTATTACATTCCCTTTTGATTTACTCATCTTCTCACCATGTTCGTCCATAGTAAATCCATGAGTTACGATGTTTTTAAATGGTGCTTTATGATTTATAGCACAGCTTATTAGAAGCGAACTTTGGAACCAACCTCTATGCTGATCGCTACCTTCTAAATACATACTAGCAGGATAATTTCCACTATTATAATTTCCGCTTTGCAATACTGCCTTCCATGTGCTACCACTATCAAACCACACATCTAATATATGCTTACTTTTTTCTAGCGTTTGTGCTTTATGCTTCCAAGATTCTGGTAATAATTCCACAATCTCTCTCTCCCACCATGCATCACAACCATCTTTATAAAATATATCTGCTACATAATCAAGCACTTCTTTATCCAAGACTGGCTCACCACTTTCTTTATCGTTAAAAAAAGCTATTGGAACCCCCCAATCCCTCTGCCTTGAGATACACCAATCAGGTCTATTTTCTATCATAGAATAGATTCTATTTTTCCCATGTTCAGGATAGAATCTAGTTTTATCTAGCTCACTTAATGCAATTTCTCTTAAAGTCTTACCCTCAAAAAATGGCTTGTCCATAAGAATAAACCACTGCTTTGTTGCTCTATAAATTACAGGCTTATGTGTTCTCCAACAAAATGGATAAGAATGCACAAACTTTGAACTATGAAGCAAGTTATCACCCAAAAGCTCTAAGATTCTCTCATTTGCCTTAAATATATGCATTCCTATAAATTCATCTACTATATCTTCTTTTAATAATCCTTGTGTTTTTAAAGTATTATCATACAATCCACCATCATCAACAGGCATAATAACTGGTATATCATATTTTAAGCATACATAATAATCATCTTCACCATGCCCCGGAGCACTATGCACAAGCCCACTTCCGCCACTCATTAATACATGCTCACCTAAAATAAGTCTAGAATCTCTATTATTTAGCGGATTAGTAGCTACTAGATTTTCAAAATGGCTTCCTTTATATTCACATAAAATCTCACCTTTTGTAATACCCTTATCAACCATGCTAGATAACAATTCCTTAGCTAAAATATAGCCCTCTTTTGTTATTACATACATTTCATTTGGATTTAGTGCTATTGCTTGATTTGCAGGTAGTGTCCATGGGGTAGTCGTCCAAAATATTGCCTTTATACTATCAATACCGCTTATATTTAATTTATCTACTGAATCTTTTTTAAGCTCAAAAGCAACAAAAATCGAATAATCCTCTTTATCTTGATATTCAACTTCAGCTTCAGCTAGAGCACTCTTAGCGGCCCAGCTCCAAAATACAGGCTTACTTCTTTCTAATAAAAGTCCATTTTTAGCTATTTCACACAATGCCTTATATATATCAGCTTCAAATGCAAACTCCATAGTTTTATATGGTTTATCAAAATCACCTACCACACCTAATGATTGAAATTCATCACCTTGAATCTTTACAAAATTAGTAGCCCACTCCCTGCATAGCTCTCTAATTTTAACCTTTGGTAAAGTTTCCTTTTTTTCCTTGCCTATTTTTTCTTCAACCTTTTGTTCTATTGGCAGTCCATGACAATCCCAACCGGGAGTATAATAAACCTTCTTACCATTAAAATAGTGATATTTAACAATAAAATCTTTTAGAATCTTGTTTAAAGAATGCCCTATATGTAAGTGTCCATTGGCATATGGAGGACCATCGTGCAAATTAAATTCTTCACAACCTTGTCTATTTTCTAGCATTTTTGAATAGACTAAATCTTGCTTCCATTTATTATATGTTTTTGGTTCATTTTGTGCGAGATTCCCACGCATTGGAAATTCAGTAGATGGCAATTCTAAAGTATCTTTATAATCCATAAAATATCCTAAAAATAAAATGCCTAGATTCTATAACAATAAGCTTTAAATAAGCATTATTCTAAACAAAATTAAAGTTATTTTTAATATTTTTCCACTACACTTTCTTTTATGAAGAATTTGTTTATTTTATTAACTCTTATTGGATTTGGTTTATTTATAGTTGGATGTGAAGGTGGTGGCAGACAGAGCTTTGGATATAAGAGCTCAAACTGTAATGACATAAAACAGGATTGTCTAAATAAATGTCGCAAAGATAATAAAAGCCAGAAATCATGTCTCACAGAATGTGAGAAAGTTAGAGGAATGTGTGAAGCAGTAAAAACAAAAGGTTGTTTGCAAGATTGCAATATGAAATTTGGCAAAGGCACACAAGAAGCCGAACGATGCAAAAAAAGATGCTCTGGTGAATTATAAGCTTTGAGATATGAAACTTAAACTAGTTATTTTATTTTTCGTTTCATTTCTAATACTAACTCCGCTTGTGCTATTTTCTAGCATAGGCAATAAAATAGTATCTAATATAGCAATCGCAAAGCTTAGCAAAATAACAAATACGCAATGGTATAGCAACTCATTTACACTATCTCCAACATCAATTTTAGTTGATTTTAGTGCTTATGATGGTGCATTAGAACTTTTTTTAAATGTCGAATACTCCCTATTCTTACGCAACATAGATGGAAACTTCTTTATAAATTCCAAAGGATTTAAAGCAACAATCAATAACAAGCAGTATAATGTATCAGAAAACGAGTGGATTGAAGGAAAATTAAGTGGTAAATTTAATAATTACACGATAATTTCGCAAAGCAACTTTCTGCAATCAAATAGCGATATTATAATAAATGGAAATTATCTAAATATAAGCCATCTAACTCTAAGCACCAAAGAGGCTTCTTTATTAGAACTTCTAAAGGTATTAAATCAAAAACCATATAGCGATGGAATCATAACCATGAATGCAGATGTAACCATAAAAGATTCTGTATTTGGCGGCGTTATAAATATGCAAATAGATGGCGGTGAGGTAAATAGAAGTACAATGGAAGAAGAATTCTCAATAAAAATACCAAGAACAAGCTTTGCAGGAGATTTAAAAGCCATAGTTGATAACAATACACTAGAACATGAACTATCAATATACTCAACAATAGGCGATATAACTCTAAATGGAGTTACAAACATACATTCTTTAAACACAAACACACAATTTGACATACAACTTGAAAATATAGCTCCTCTATCTCCATTGTTTAAGGTCCCTTTAAATGGTTATATAAAAAGTAGTGGCACTTCAAAAGGCGATTCTAAAAATATGATGATAGTTGGGGATTTGGGTTTAAAAAACTCAAAGATAAACTATGAACTAAGCTTAAATAATCTAAAGCCAAAAAATCTCATAGCCAATGCTTCACAAATGGATCCAAAAGATATTTTTACTTTATTTAATAAAGAAGCATATTTTGATGGTTCATTGGATTTATCGCTTAATTTAAGGGACTTCAACAATGGAATCTCTGGTGCGATAACGCTAAATAGTGATAGGCTTTTTATAAACAGCCCATTATTAGAAGAGAGAACAAAAATAGGATTCCCATCTAGCTTGTTTAAACTAAGGACAAATATAGATTTAGCAAATGGTAATGGCATAATTAGAAGTAGCCTTAATTCACAAATAGCAAACATAGAATCTGAAAATGGAAAAATAAGCATAAAGCCATTTAACATAGAAATACCACTAAAATTAGAAATAGAAAAGATACAAAATATATCATATAACAATAAAAGTTTGCTAAATGGTCATGTGCAAGCAAATGGCAAACTTACAAACAATGACTTAACCATACAAGGCGATATACTACAAAAAGATTCAAAAAATCCATTTATGCTATCAAACACAAAGCAAGGATTAAACTTAAGGTTAAACAATATAAACACCAAAACAATACAAAACATATTCCCACAAATCCCAAAGATACTAAATGGCACTGCTAATATGCATCTAAATTTGGATTTAGCAACAAATACAAAAAATATAAATTTTGACATAAATAAAGCAAAGTTTAACAATACAAACTTATCAAAAGAAATAAACAAGCACATAAAGCCACAGCTTACAAATCTGTTATTTAGCGGATATATATACAGCACGATTCAAAACAATACAATACAAAGTAGAATGCAACTAAAGTCTGACAAAATAACGCTAAATTCCCAAAAAATAACAACAAATCTAGATTCTAATAAAATAGATGGAGAAATAACAATAGCCAACAAAAAATATATTATTACAAACACTATAAATAGCCCAAAAATCACAATATATAAATGATGCATCAAACAATAAAGTAAAGAGTATTTTAAACTTGAATTTATCTTTTTTTAGATTAAATTTTACAATTTTTAACACTTGAAAGAGACCTAATATGAAAGATTTAGAAAAATTAAATAAAGATGCACTTATTTATCATCAAGGTGGCAAGGTAGCAATAAGCCCAAAGACTAAACTAGACAATGAAAATGATTTATCTTTAGCATACTCACCCGGTGTAGCTGCACCATGTAAAGAAATACAAAAAAACCCGCAATTGGCATATGACTATACTTCAAAAGGAAATTTAGTAGCGGTAATATCAAATGGAACTGCCGTGCTTGGGCTTGGAGACATAGGAGCTCTAGCTGGTAAGCCTGTAATGGAAGGTAAAGCTGTGCTATTTAAGAAATTTGCAGATATAGATGCCTTTGATATCGAAGTAGATGAAACAGATCCAGATAAATTTATAGATATAATAAGAGCTATTGCACCAACTTTTGGAGGAATAAACCTAGAAGACATAAAAGCCCCAGAATGCTTCTATATAGAAAAGAAATTAAAAGAGATTCTAAATATACCAATTATGCACGATGACCAACATGGAACTGCCATAATAAGCACAGCAGGTATTATCAATGGTGCAAAAATAGCAAATAAAAGCATAGAATCTCTAAAAATAGTAGTAATAGGTGCTGGTGGTGCTGCTATTGCATGCGCTAAAATGGCAAAACAACTAGGGGCAAAAGAGATTATAATGTTTGATAGCAAAGGTGCTATAACAACAAATAGAAAAGACCTAAATAGTGCAAAAAAAGAATTCGCCACAGATAGAGAAATAAATAGCTACAAAGAAGCATTAGATGGTGCTGATGTGTTACTTGGGCTATCAAGGGCTAATATCCTTAAGGCTACGGATATAGAAAATATGAATGAAAATCCTATGATTTTTGTGATGAGCAATCCAGATCCAGAAATAGATCCGCTACTAGCAAGACAAGCAAGACCAGATGCCATAATTGCAACAGGTAGAAGCGATTATCCAAACCAAATCAATAATGTATTAGGATTCCCATATATCTTCAAAGGTGCATTAATGGTTCAAGCAAGAAGCATAAATGAAGAAATGAAAATGGTTGCTGCTAATGCATTAGCTGAACTTGCACAAAAAGAAATACCACAAGACCTAAAAGAAGAGCTAGAAAAGATTCATAATAGAAAATTTGAATTTGGCAAGGAATACATAATACCTTCTCCATTTGACACAAGACTAAAAGAGTATGTATCAAATGCAGTTGCACAATCTGCGATAAATAGCGGTGTAGCTAGAAAAAAGAATCTTTAATGGAAGAATTCCAATATAAGCTAACAATGTTTGGTTTTAGTGCATTATGCGAAGATATAGAGGAAGTAGAGAGGCGACTATCCCTCTACCCTGATGAAAGATACGATTTAGAAAATGGCGATGAATGCTTTTTAATAGACTTACAAACAAGAGAAAAATACGAAATAATATTAAATAAAGGTAGATTCACAATCAAATTTCATAACTAAAATCACAAACTTTTCTAACCTCACCTTTTAAAAATAAACTTTTATTATCCTCTCTTAGATAAACTAGCTCTTTACTTGCCGGTTTAAAGGCTTGCATATTCATTGCACAACCTTCTAATAAAAGTCTATAAAACATAGCAGCCATACCAGTCCCACAAGCTAGAGTTTCACCCTCTACTCCACGCTCAAATGTGCGTATTGAAATATACTTACACTCAATTTTTGCTACATTTACATTAGCATTGTATTTGTGTCTTAATTCTGACATTACTGACGAATCTAACTCAAAAATGTCATCTCCAAAAGTTACTAAATGCGGAACGCCTGTATCTATAAGCCACCAAGATGAGTTAGCCTCTAATATATTCTTATCTATGATATTGGCAATTCCAAGCTCACTTTCGACCATATTATTATCTACTCTAATGTTGATGACACCAGCACCACTTAAGAATCTATGATTCTTATCTGTAAGATTCATACTTACAGCATATGCACCAGCAGCTCTACTACCATTACCACACATACTAGCCACGCTACCATCTTGATTATAAAATTCCCACTCATAATCATAGCTATCATGCGGTTTTAGAACAATAAGTCCATCAGCACCGATTCCTTCATGCCTATTGCAAATCTTTTGTGCTAATTTAGAATATGGAATAACATTGTGTTTAAATAAATGGGTAATTATAAAGTCATTGCCACTAGCAGAATACTTACTAAAAAACATAACAACACTCGCAAATAGCCCAAAAAGGGCTATGAAATTAACCTAATAGGGAATTGAATTTATTTTGAAGATATTGTGCATTAAATGAAGCTACATACAATGAAGCATTTTCTTTTAATTTAGCAGTGTTTAGCTCATTGTAATTTTCAGCAATATCATTGTCTTGCAAATTGCTTTCAGCAGATCTTAGATTAACAACCGTATTCATATCGCTATTAATTGTAGATTCAATACGATTCATAACAGCACCAATATCGCCTCTTTTTGAGCTGACATTACTTATAAAGTCCAAAATGCTTTGTTGGTTTGTAACTTGCAAACTAGAAGTATTTGGTGATTGCAAACTAAAGTCTATAGGACCACTACCAAGCATGAAGCTCATTTGACCACCAAAAACATTCTTTCCATTAAATGTAGCTTGAGAGATAGAATCATTCATTGATTGTGTTAATGCTTGAGATTCGCTCTCAATCATTGCTCTTTGATCACTATTTAACGCAGGATTCCCCAAAGCAACTGAAAGCTCGTTCATTCTAATAGCAGAATTAGAAATTTCTGATAATGCACCATCAGCAATTTGTAGCACACCTAGTGCATCATTTGCATTTCTAATACCTTGAGACATAGAATTTGCTTGTGCTAATAACTCATTAGCAATAGCTAAAGAAGCACCATCAATAGCTTCTATTGGTCTAGGAGATGCAATTTTTTTAATAGACTCTTTTTCTTCTTCTTTGGCTTTATTTATAGATACCAAACTTTCATTTATACCAGTATTTCCAATTTTCATAATATCTCCTTTCAATTTAATTTACTTCCTTGTTAAATATTATACTACAAATATCAAGCATTTTTCATTCCACTTTTATGACTTTTGCTCCAAATATTTAGTATGTATCACACCTCTTACAAAATCATCATTTTTCATCATTTCTTTATGAAAATCTATAGTAGTCTTTATGCCTTCTATGCAAAATTCATCTAATGCTCTTTTCATTCTTGATATTGCTTCATTGCGATTCTTGCCCCATACGATAAGCTTACCAATCATGGAATCATAGAACATAGGCACATTATATCCAGCATAAGCATGAGTATCTATTCTTACATTATTTCCACCAGGTGATATCCATTTTGTTATTTTCCCAGCAGATGGATAGAATTTCACAGGATCTTCTGCTGTGATTCTGCATTCAATAGCACAACCATTAAATCTTATATCATCTTGCTTTGGTAGTTCTTTGTCTTCTGCAATATTTATCATAAGCTCGATTATATCAAGCCCACTTACAAGCTCACTTACAGGGTGCTCAACTTGCAACCTTGTATTCATCTCCATAAAATAAAAATTTTGATTAGAATCTAGCAAAAACTCGTAAGTTCCAGCACCGACATATTTTATAGCCTTAGTTGCAGTAATTGCAGTTTGCAGAAGTTTTTCTCTTGTTTGTGGTTCCAAAGTTGGTGCAGGAGATTCTTCAATTAACTTTTGATGTCTTCGTTGCAATGAACAATCCCTCTCGCCCACATGCAAGACATTTCCATGCTTATCTGCTAGAATCTGAACCTCTATGTGCTTTGGCTTATCAATGAATTTCTCCATATAAATTGTGCCATCACCAAATGCACTAATAGCCTCACTTTCAGCTGCTAGGAATGCATTAAACATATTTTCTTCACTATCAACAATCCTCATTCCTCTACCACCACCACCGGCTGCTGCTTTTAGTATCACAGGATAACCCATTTCATTTGCTATTTTTTTGGCTTCTTCTTTTGATGATACTGCACCATCACTTCCTGGTATTACAGGCACTCCAGCATTTTTCATTACTTCTTTTGCTTTACTTTTATCACTCATTAGCGCCATTACATCAGAATTTGGACCTATGAACTCTATATTATGATGTTTGCAAATTTCTACAAAGTTTTGATTCTCACTCAAAAATCCATATCCCGGAAAGATTGCATCTGCGTTAAAAAGCTCCGCTGCAGAAATAATTGCAGGTATATTTAAATAAGATTCACTGCTTTTATCGCCACCAATACACACCTTCGCATCGGCTAAATCTAGGTAATGAACATCTTTATCAGCAGTAGAATACACCGCTATAGCTCTCTTTCCCATTTCTTTTATTGTTCTTATAGCACGCAATGCTATCTCACCACGATTAGCTACCAAAATGGTATTAATCTCTCGCTTTAAAGACATTAGATTTTCTCCACTACAAATAATGGCATATTGTATTCTACAGGTTGTGCATCGCTTGGCAATATCTCTTTTATCACACAATCAAACTCTGCTTCAATTTCATTCATAATTTTCATAGCTTCAATAATTGCTAAAGTTTGACCTTTTTTAACCTTATCGCCTACATTTACATAAGCTGGTGCATTTGGAGAAGGACATCTATAAAATGTTCCAACCATAGGAGAGTTTATAGTCTCACCACTTATAGTTTTGGGAGCAGATTCTGCACTAGGAGACTTTATTTCACTTGGTATCGCTTGTGGTTGTGGAGCTTGTGCTACACTTGCTGGGATTATTGCTTGTGGAGCTACTTTACCACCCTTTTCTAGCTTAATTTTAGAATCTTCTTTTGTAATACTAAGAGAACTAAGAGAGCTTGAATCAAAAATTTTAATTAACTCTTTTATTTCTTTGAAATCCATAACTAGCCTTTTTCATGTAATTCTTTTGCTATAATAGCACAAAATGATAGTAAAAAACTTTAAGGCAAATTATGGGATTAAAAGAAGATAGCTGGATAAGAGAAATGGCACTAAAACACAAGATGATAGAGCCATTTTGTGAAAATCAAGTAGGAAAAGGCGTTGTAAGCTATGGACTATCAAGCTATGGCTACGATATAAGAGTAAGCAATGAATTTAAAATTTTTACAAACATAAATGCTATGGTTGTAGATCCTAAAAACTTTGATTCTGCCAATGTTGTTGATTTCATAGGCGATGTGTGTATTGTCCCTCCAAACTCATTTGCACTAGCAAGGACTATTGAATATTTTAAGATTCCTAGAAATATTTTGGCTATTTGCCTTGGTAAAAGCACCTATGCAAGATGTGGGATAATCGTAAATGTCACTCCTTTTGAACCAGAATTTGAAGGACATATAACAATAGAAATAAGCAATACAACGCCACTACCTGCAAAAATATATGCAAATGAGGGAATTGCACAAGTTCTATTTTTACAAGGAGATAAGGATTGCGAAGTAAGCTATAAAGATAAAAAAGGCAAGTATCAAGAACAAACTGGAATTACACTACCTAGAATCCTAAAATAGTCTTTGGGATTCTCCCAATCTTGCCTAATCTCTACCAATCCATCTAAAAACAATCCTTCTAGCTACTTTATCTATCACTCCTCTTAATGCACTCCAATGCATAAATGCTCCTCCAAGCAATCCAATTAAGCTACCAATTACAATATCAAACACTCTAGATTTGATAATCAAATCAGGGTCATAATTCATAAAGCTAGACACCTCTGCTAAATATGTAGAATAAGGCGTTAGAAACACCATAGCTAAGGCATAATTTCTAACTACTAAAAACTCTCCACAAAACATAAAAAACATCATAAGCAAAGCAAAATATATGGGAGGGAGTGAAAAATGCAATAAAAAATACGAAAAGCAAACACCTACAATAGTGCCTAGAATTCTTTGAAATTGCTTGACCCATATTTGCTTAAATGTAACAGCGGTTAAAACTGCAGCACAAGAGATTCCAACCCAATATCCTCTATCAAGCTCAAAAAAGCTCTGCAAATACATAGAAAACGCAACAAAAAAGGCAATAATTATTGGATCAATAACAATAACTCCAAATCCAAACTCTCCAAGCTTTGGCACTGGCTTGGGAGAATGATGAAAGACATATATAACAACTAAAGAGTAAAGCAATACCATAACATTGGCAAGCATAGTGCCTAAGGCAACAAGTCCTATGGCAAATGGATAATCTTCAATATCAAAATGTATATAAGTCCCTAAAATTGCAGCAAATGTAAAAAAGAAAAAACCCGGAGCACCTATGCTAAAATACCTAACAACTTGAGCACTAATCATCGTAACAAAAAAAATTATAATAGGTATCAAAAACGGAAAAGACTGCCCAATAAGCCCTAAAGCAAAAGAAGTAGTCATACCAAATGCACAACAAAAACAAACAACCATTTTATGATAAATAGGCGTATCTTGCACATATAAAAAAATATTTGCGCCTATTATTGCTACAAGTCCTAAATCTGGTCTATTAAAATAACCCGCAATAAACAAAATAATACCAACACCAAGCCCAGCAAAAAATGGCATTTGCCAAAGTCTATCACTCTTATTCCATGTAAAAATCAATTTTACACTTTCAATTAGTTTATTGTATTGCATGGCGCAACCTTGCTTTTTACACCATTATAACACCAAATATTGATATAATTACAAAATCTAGCACAAACATAAAAGGAGGACTTACCATGAATAAAATTGTTATGACTTTTACAATGTCTTTATTGTCTCTTAATGCAGGAAATTTATGTGATATAAAAACCAAAATAATAGAACAAAAAATAAGCATAGCAAAACAATCAAATCTAAAATACACCAAAGAAAAGCTAACAATAGCACTAAACAATCATCTAAAATATTGTAACGATAAAGATATAATAGAAAATCAACAAAAAACAATCAATAAACTAAAGGATAAATTAGAAGATAAAGAATATGACTTGCAAAAGGCAAAATTCAAAGGCAAAGATATGGATAAAATATCAAAACTAGAACAAAAAGTTCTTGATATAAAAAGAGAATTAAACTTAGAAATATCTATATTAGAGCTATTAAAAAAGGAAGTAAATGAAAATAATAGCAAGCAACTTTAAAACTAATCACACAAGAAAAAGCACACAAGAATTCATAACAAAACTAGATGAATCTCTAAGTCAAGATTCAAACAATAGAGTTTTTGTATTCCCTCCTAATACAGCACTCCTAGAAGATAGTTTCAAAAATCTAACAATAGGCTCTCAAAATGCCTATCCAATAGAAAGTGGGTCAGTTACAGGAGAAATAGGGCTAAATCAACTACAAGAATTTAATATAAATACAATTCTAATAGGACATAGTGAGAGAAGAGAGATTATAAAAGAAAGCCAAGAAATTTGCATTGAAAAATTTAACTTTTTTAAACAATATGGATTTACCATAATATACTGCATAGGAGAGAATCTAAAAACCAAGCAAAATGGACTAGATTCTACTTTAAGCTTCTTAGAATCTGAACTTTTAGGAATTGATATAAATTATGATAAATTGATTATCGCTTATGAGCCAATATGGGCGATAGGCACTGGAGTTAGTGCAACTTGCAGTGATATAGAAAATGTGCATAGTAAATTAAAACAAAAATTAGGTAAGATTCCACTTCTTTATGGAGGGAGCGTAAAGCCAGATAATACAAAAGATATACTAAGCATAAGTGGAGTTGATGGAATCTTAGTTGGCAGTGCTAGCTGGGAACTAGGAAGCTTTTGTAAAATTTTGGAAAATTCTAAGGAGTGTTAAATGATAATGCAAGGCAAAAAGGGACTTATAGTAGGAGTTGCTAATAACAAATCAATAGCATATGGGATAACAAAGGCATGCAAAGAGCAAGGTGCAACAATAGCTCTAACATACCTAAATGAACAATTAGAAAAAAGAGTAAGACCAATAGCAGAAGAAATTGGGGATTCTAAATATGTATATGAACTAGATGTAAGCAAAAAAGAACATTTTGAGAAGCTAAGACAACAAATACAAAAAGATTTCGGCAAACTTGACTTTATCGTGCATAGCGTAGCATTTGCACCAAAAGATGCACTAGATGGTAGCTTTCTTAATACAAGCAAGGAAGCATTCAACACAGCTATGGGGATATCTGTGTATTCTCTAATAGAGCTATGCAGGGAATTTGAGCCACTACTAAATGATAATGCTTCAATTTTAACTCTAAGCTACTTAGGAAGTGTAAAGCATGTAGCACACTATAATGTAATGGGGGTTGCAAAAGCGGCACTAGAATCTAGTGTGAGATATTTAGCACATGATTTAGGAGCTAGAGGCATAAGAGTAAATGCAATTTCAGCAGGACCAATAAAAACACTAGCAGCAAGCGGTATTGGTGATTTTAGATTCATATTAAAATGGAATGAACTAAATTCTCCTTTAAGAAAAAATGTAAGCATAGAGGAAGTTGGAAACTCTGCTATGTATTTATTATCTCCTCTATCAAGTGCGGTCACTGGAGAGATTCATTATGTTGATTGTGGATACAATATAATGGGAATGTGTGCAGTAGAAGAAAGAGATGGCAAAGCATCAATGGTTTGGGAACTAGACAAATAAAGGAAAGGTATGGAAGCACAGCTTATGAATCTAGCAATAGAAACCTACAAAATAACATTAATATTATCGTTACCTATGTTGCTTGTAGGACTAGTTGTTGGTTTATTAATAAGCATATTCCAGGCTACCACTCAAATAAACGAAATGACACTTACATTTGTTCCAAAGATTCTAGCAGTTATTGTTGTGATAATCTTTACAATGCCATGGATGCTAAATATGCTACTTGACTTTACTGCTAGAATCTTTAACATGATGCCAACTTTTATTTTTTAATGCAAAAAAAACAAATAGACTTCTCAAAATACACAAGCATAAAAATAGGCTCTATAAATGAAGTAACAATAATAGAATCTCCGCTTGATTACTATGAGATTCTAAATACTTACAAAACTCCAAAAATCATAGGTTTTGCAAATAATTTGCTAGTTGCACCAAATACAAATGAACTAATAAAATTAGGAAATGAGTTTGACTATATAAAAGATTGTGAAGACTACCTAGAAGTAGGAGCAAATACAAAAAGTGGCAGACTATTTTCTTATGCAAAGAAAAACAATCTATCTGGTTTTGAAATTTTATGTGGTTTGCCCGGTTCAATTGGTGGGATTATAAAAATGAATGCAGGTTTAAAGGAATATGAGATAAAGAAGAATCTTTTAGGAATCTTAAGCATAAAAGATTCTCGCAAGTTAGAGTTTATAGATTCTAAACTACTAAACTTAGGATATAGAACAAGCAATATAAATTCTCTTATCTTTGCAGGAATCTTCAAAAAAGAAGTTGGCTTTAATGAATCTTTAGTGCCATTATTTAGGCAAATGAGGAGTAATCAGCCAAAAGAACCAAGCTTTGGGAGCTGTTTTAAAAATCCACCAAATAACTTTGCAGGGAAGATAATAGAAGAATGCGGACTAAAAGGAATTGGTTTTGGCAAGAATAAATCATTAATGTTTAGCCCAAAACATGCAAATTTTTTAATAAATCTAGGGGATTCATCATTTTTTGATGCAATAGAGCTAATAAGTCTAGCAAAACAAAAAGCACTAGAGATTCACAAAATACAACTACAAGAAGAAGTCCAAATATTACAAGGAGAATGATTGAAAGCATATATCGGCGTTTTGGCAATTAGCTTTGCAGCATTTGTATTAAATACTTCAGAGTTTGTGCCAATAGGTATTTTAAGTCTAATAGCAAATGATTTTGGGATTGGCGAGAGAGAATCAGGACTGCTAATTACAATATATGCGTGGGTTGTAGCATTAGCTTCATTACCACTTATGCTTACATTTTCAAAAATGGAGCTAAAAAAGTTGCTCTTAGGGGTTATTTTAGTCTTTGCAATAGCACATATAATATCTTTTATATCCACAAATTACACAACACTAATGATATCTAGAATCATAGTTGCACTATCTCATGCTATATTTTGGTCTATTGCTACCCCAATGGCAGTCAAAGCAGCTCCTAAAGGTAAAGAATCTCTTGCTTTAAGCATGGTGGTTAGTGGCTCTGCAATAGCATTTGTAGCAGGGCTACCAATAGGCAGAACAATAGGCTTGTATCTAGGCTGGAGAGTTACATTTTTATGTATAGGAATAGTAGCGTTTTTAGTATTTTTTGCAATCTTAAAGACATTCCCAAAAATGCCAAGTGCAGGTGCTATAAAGCTAAGAGATATGCCAGAGATTCTAAAAGCTCCAAATTTAATCACTATCTATATAATTACTGCAACAATAATAACGGCACACTTTAGTGCATATAGCTATATAGAACCATTTTTTGCACAAATTGCATACTTTAACAATCAAGTAATAACCATAATGCTATCACTATATGGGATTATGGGATTTGTTAGCAGTGTGATATTTACTAAATACTACAAAAAAAATGAAAAAATATTCCCATACATTGCATTATTTGGGATTATGCTAAGTTTAATCCTACTAGCAGTTTCTGCGAAGAATCCTATAGCTTTAGTTAGTCTATGTATTGTATGGAGCTTATGCATAATGCTCTTTGCCCTAACTTTCCAATCACTAGTTATAAACTCTGTTACAAAAGGCACACCCGTTGCTATGTCAATGTTTTCTGGGATTTATAATATAGGCATAGGAGGAGGAGCATTTGTCGGAGGTATAGTAGTAGAGAGGGCTTCAATTGGACTAATTGGCTATGCAGGAGGTGCTATTGCCTTACTTAGTGTGATTTACTTTCTTATAAGACCAATTAAATCTATCCAACAGCACTAAGCTGTTAGCTCCAAACCTGCACTATCATTTCCTTTTGGCAATTTAGTTTCTACATTCTCATCTACACCTACTTCATCGTTTGCTTCCTTACTTTCTTTTGTGGAATTTGCCTTGCTTTCTTCTTTTTGTAATTTTTCATCTTGTTTTTCTTTAGAATATATAAGAAACCTACTCTCTTGTTGTTTAATTAAGCTTAGAATCTCACTTTGACTCATAGGCTTATCACTCATCATAACTGTCGCATAAATACCTTTAAAAGCTTTAGAAATATTCCATAGTAATCCTTTAACATGGATTTTAAATAAAACTACCAACAAATACCAAGATATTTACAAGCTACATCTTGCAATATTAGGTTGCTTATCTGTTTGACAATTTCCATAAAAGGTGCAATTAATAGCAAATGAATTTGTAGCCAAAACAAACATTAACATGGATACTGAAATAATTTTTTTCATAATTTACTTCTTATAAATAGTATTACCATACATACTACATCAACAAATATAAATTATAAAAAATTTACATCCAATCAACTATCTTAGTAACCTCACATACTTCAAAGCATTTTATAGTGCTATTTTGTGGTTTTTTAGGCAGTATTGCTTTATCTATACCTAGAGATTGTGCTTCTTTTAGTCGTTGTTCTATATTTGGGACATCTCTAATATCACCAACCAAGCTAACCTCACCAATAAACACGCTAGAATTTGATATCACTCTATTTCTAAAGCTAGAAATAATTGCAGCAACAATTGCTAAGTCTGCAGAAGTCTCCACAATCTTAATCCCACCAGTAACATTAATAAAAACATCATATCTATTTAGCGGAATCTCAAGCTTCCTCTCCAAGAGTGCTAAAATCATATTTAGCCTATTACTATCAAACCCAGTTGATGAACGCTTAGGCATACCATAAGCACAATCACTAACTAACGCTTGAACTTCTAGCACCAATGCCCTACTACCTTCTAGCACTACACTTAATGCACTGCCTGGACTTGCTCCTTTAGAGGCAAAAAACATCTTTGAAGCCTCTTTTGCACCAACTAACCCATTTCTTTTCATCTCAAAAATACCAACCTCACTAGTATTTCCAAAACGATTCTTAAACCCTCTTAAAAATCTAAGCTCCCTACTTGAATCCCCCTCAAAATACAACACACAATCAACCATATGTTCTAAGATTCTAGGACCTGCAATAGAGCCATCTTTTGTAATATGTCCGATTATAAAAATACATATTTGCAAACTTTTTGCAAGTCGCATAAGCTCAAATGTAACTTCTCTAACCTGCGATACACTACCTGCACTAGAGCTTATTTTTTCACTATATATAGTTTGGATACTATCTATTACAAGCATGCTAAACTTATTTTGATTGGCTTTAATAGCACTAATTATATCTTCTAGCTTTATTTCATTTAATAAATACAAATTATCATCTAATGCATCTAATCTCTCTGCCCTCATTCTTATTTGAGATGCACTCTCCTCGCCACTTACATACAATACGGATTTATTATTTTTTGCTAAATTACTTGATATTTTAAGTAGCAAAGTTGATTTGCCAACTCCGGGGCTTCCACCAACCAAATATAGCCCACCAAGCACGATTCCACCACCAAGTACTATATCAAACTCACTCTCACATGAGCTAAACCTTATATATTCTTCATCTTTTATTTCTGTTATTGGAGTAATTTTTACATCTAAAGGAGTAGTGCCAAAGGCTTGTATATGCTCATCTTTTAATTCTAAAAAACTATCCCAAGCATTACAATTAGAGCATTTACCAAGCCACTTTGAACTTTGGAATCCACAATGCTGACATTCATAAATTACTACTTTTTTCTTTGCCATTTAGTTGCCATATATTGAATCTAAAATAGTATTTATATACTCACTCTCATCAAACTCTACCAAATCATCAGCACCCTCTCCTACGCCAATGTATAACACAGGCACTCTTAGAGTATGTATAATGCTAAATATAGCCCCACCCTTACTTGTGCCATCAAGCTTGGTTATGATAACACCATTTACACCATTTAGTGTTTGGCTAAATATCTTTGCTTGTTCTATTGCTGAAGTGCCTTGAGTGCCATCTAGTATTAGTATTTTCCTATGTGGTGAGCCTTCTTTTGCTTTGTTGCAGATTCTCATTATTTTTTCTAATTCTTGTTGTAAATTACTTTGATTGTGCAATCTTCCTGCAGTATCTATTATTACATTATCTATATTTTTTGCCACTGCAGAACTTATAGTATCAAAGGCGACCGCACTAGGATCATGTCCTTGTTTAGAAGCTATTACAGGAATCTTTAGCCTATCTCCCCATAATTGCAACTGCTCAATTGCAGCAGCACGAAATGTATCTCCAGCCCCTAAAATGACGCTATTTCCATTCTTTTTATATAAATTTGCAAGTTTTGCTATTGTGGTTGTTTTACCAGCTCCATTTACCCCAACTATCAAATCCACAAAAGGCTTAGCTTCTACTTTAACTTCCTTTACCTTATCATAATAGCTCTCTCCGCGGAATAACCTAAGCAATGCAACTTCAAGTTCATTTTTACTTATCTCATCACCAAGAGGAGAGAGTATTAGCTCGACTAATTCATAATCCATATCAGTAGATATCAAAATTTCCTCAAGCTCATCTTTGCTTAGCTTTTTCTTGGCTTTTGGTATTAGCTCTTTTATATTTTCTGTTGTTTTTTGCATAGTTTTTTTAAAGATTCCAAACATATCTATCCTTGATTATCTTTATTTAATAATTGTGTAATGTCAAATTCAAGCATTTCTTCAGGTATAGCACCCAAATAATCAATAACATATGATCCATTATCATATAAAGCTAGTAACGGTATTCCTTCTATATTTTGCAAGTATTCCAACAACTCAAGCCTAAAATTATCAACAATGATTGGCATTTTAATTTCATTGCTATTTACAAACAGCATAACACTACTTTCAAAATTCTCAATTTCTCCAACAAAATCATCAATAGGGATTCCATAAATCTTGACTTTGTTATCAAATTGCATAGACAATCTTTCCATATGTGGCATAACACCCAAACAAGGCTCACACCAAGTAGTAAAGAAAAACAACAAAACAATCTCGCTACTTCCTTTAACTTCTAAATTTTCTAATAAATTATCGCTTGTTGCTTGTATCTGCTTTATCTCTACCTTTTCACCATTATTTGCACTTAATGTGAGATTTATTAATTTTTCACTTTTGATTTGTGCATCATCTATATCTTTTCTTGTATCACAACCAACAATCATAAAAATCATAAACAACATAACAATTAATTTCATATCATAAACCTAAAAAATAAAATTTGCCGATTCTAACATTTTTTGTAAAATTTACTATTAAATGTAAAATTTTATAAAATTTTAAAAAAACCATAGCTATAATCACATTTCTTTTTTAATTTGCGGGAGTAGCTCAGTGGTAGAGCACAACCTTGCCAAGGTTGGGGCCGCGGGTTCGATCCCCGTCTCCCGCTCCATAATCATAAAAAGTATAAGTTTTTATTTTATATTTATAAGCCCAGGTGGTGGAATGGTAGACACAAGGGACTTAAAATCCCTCGGACATTGCGTCCGTGCCGGTTCAAGTCCGGCTCTGGGCACCACTTATTTT
This sequence comes from Helicobacter ibis, assembly GCF_027859255.1. NCBI lineage: Bacteria > Pseudomonadati > Campylobacterota > Epsilonproteobacteria > Campylobacterales > Helicobacteraceae > Helicobacter > Helicobacter ibis. The sequence goes on along the minus strand of NZ_JAQHXR010000004.1, from coordinate 102,574 downwards.
GTTGTTTTGTTGGCGACATAGCCAAGCGGTAAGGCATGGGCCTGCAAAGCCTTGATTCCCCAGTTCGAATCTGGGTGTCGCCTCCATTCTCGGGAGATGGCTGAGTGGTCGAAAGCGGCGGTCTTGAAAACCGTTGAGGGTCACACCTCCGGGGGTTCGAATCCCTCTCTCCCGGCCACTTTATTTTCACACTTTATTTTCATTGTTCTCTAGCATTGTTCAAGCACAACAAGTAAAGTCAATACAAAAGTAAAAAGAAAAGATTCAAGCGATATTACAAAATACTAAATTTTGTTTGCATTGAAATATAAAATTTTAACTATTATTTGCTAGAGCAAACCAAAATATAAACGCTTCTTATTAAGTGTTTTATGCAGATATAATGGAAGCAGACATCACTCCCACTAACAAACTAAAGACAAAAGCCAAACAAAGCTTTTATAGCTTATTTAGATTAAAGCATACTAACAAACACAAGAACAACTTAATCTTTTAAATAGTATTCAATAGTAGATACAACCCTTATAGTCTTTATATGCTTTGTATTTTTATCTCTATTTTGTATGCTAAATTGACCTTGAGAAGCTTTCTTTATCTTACCTAGACTGCTATTAGAATCTTGTGCAAACTTACTTGCAACTTCTCTTGCATTATTTGTAGCCTCCTCTATCATCAAAGGCTTTATATCATTTAGTTTTGTATATAAATATTCTATTTCATAATTATTAATTTGTATGATAACGCCTTGTTTGCTCAAGCTTGATAAATTATTCATTACATCTCTTGCAAGTTTTATTTTATCGGTATATAGAGTAAGTCCACCAGAACCATCATATCTATACGCAATTTGAGCGTCGCTATTATATGAATTACCTATTTTGTCATTTATAGTATTTGGCATAAAGGTTATTTCATCATTACTAAAGCCAGATTCAAGCAAAAAGTTATAAATTTTCTTAGAATCACTCTCTAGCTCTATTGATAAAGCGTTTAAATCATTACTGGCTTTGCTGAATTGTATCGGCAAGACAATAATATCTGCTTCCACTTCCCTTTGACTTAGCCCCTTAACAATAACACTTCTTTCTTTAGATAGAAACTCCTCTCCAAGTTTCAGACCACCAAAAAAGACTACTATACTACCAATTATAAATGCTAATCCCAATATAAAAGCACTACTTCTAGACATAAAAACTCCATTTTCCCTAAATTAAAACTTGATTTTACAACAAAAATAAAAAGAGTGTTAATTCTAAAAGCTAAGATCCAACTTAGTGTTGAAACTTAGACTTTTAAGAAAGAAGATTGTAAAGAATTGAATTTACTCCTCCCTTAGAGGGAAGAATCGCTTACCACCACATACCTAGTCTTAATAGACCTGAGTGAGATGATGTATCACTTGAATAGTTACCATTGTAGTTTAGAGAAACTTCAATGTTATTAGTAATCATATAGCTTAGACCACCTTGAACATATTGATATGTGCTTGGTAGATCAACTGTTTGGCTAATGTGATTATTGTCAATTCTTACAGCTGTATCAATATCACCTGTGAAGTTGTTTTTGATACCTGCACCGAAATTTGTGCTAAATACTGGTGACCATTGAGCTAACCAGTTAAATCCTATTTTACCTTGTAATAGATTTGCATCGCTTTCTTCATAATATTGATTGCCTATTACAAAACTATCAGTATTTAATCTATCATAGCTTATACCAATTTCTGGTGAAATTACATGAGCATCTGTTAGATAGAAATTGATACCTAAATCAACACCAGCACCAAAGTTAGCACTATCTACGCTTGCATCACCAGTTCCACTTCCTGCTGTTGTGCTTCTTGAAACATCTGAGCTAATTAATGCAGCTTTAGCTATAGCTTTTACATAGTATTCTCTGCTTTCTGTTCCACCTAATACTTTATAGTAGTTTAGACCACCATAGAATGTTAAGTCATCTTGCTTGTATGATGTGTATCTAGCACTTGTATCATAGCTACCACTTTCAAATCCGAAGAAGATACCAACTATACCTGCATCATATAGATTCTTTTGAGCACCAGCAATAAGACCATAAGTGTTACCTTCTAGGTTTTCAAATCCACCTTGTAGATCCATGCTATCTGCTGTATAGTAAGGTATTGCATAGAAATATGTATCTCTATTTGTTGTTGCACTATATGCATCTGTAGAGATTTGAGCATATTTAGCTAGGCTTTCAAAATTAACATCACTATCATTGTAGCTAACTTGTTGCATTCTATTTGTTTGATCAACTGTAGCTTGGATAGCTGTTGTTGTAATTGAATCAATGAATAGAGATCTTCTAGCACTAACATTTGTTAGACCTTGAGCTAGGATTGCTCCAGCACCATTTGCTACATCAACACCAACAGAGAAACCTCTTACTCTCTTACCATCACCCTTTTCAGAAGTTATTGTATCAATGAATGTATCACTAATAGTGTATAGATCATCTTGGATTGCTAAGTTAGCAGATGTTAGACCTCTACCACCATTAACGCTTGAAGCACCACTATCTAATTCATATACTAGTGTTCCATTACCACTACCATTGTCTTTAATAGTCCATTCAGCAGAACCTATACCTGTTAATAGACCGTTATTATCAACACCATATACTAGATTATCCATATTATATACTTGACCTATTTCAAAGCCTTGAGTTGATAGATCTAGAACTATAGATTTATCTAGGAAGTTTACATTTTCAAACTTACCATTCTCATCTTTAGATACATAAATATGTGAATTAGCATTCATTTTGTTTGAATCTGTATTAGCACCAGAACCAATAGTTGTAAATACCCACTTACCTTTTGGAGTTGCAACATCTGCACCACTACCTGTATCACCACCACTTCCATCTGTTGGAGGAGTTACTTCTGCAGGAATAAATGTGCCTGATAGATATCTTTCATCACTTACTCTGTATGTATATCCAGGAGTGTTGTTAAATGTTGATGTGCTTTCATTTAGAGTTAGTTTCCAAGCTTCAATGTTTGCACTTGCACCTGCACCAGATAGGTGAATTTGAGATTGCTTATAGTTTCTAACATCTACTGAACCTGTATTGTTGATGCTAATAGCTCCCATAGTGCTAAATATACTAACTCCATCTTGAGAACCTATGATTTTACCAGTATTTGTTACTCTTGCACCATCTGCTAGATTTATAGCATTAGAAGTTCCTTTAGCTAAAGCAATTGTTCCTTTGTTATCTAGAAGCTTATCGATTGTTCCAGTTCCAGCATATACGATTGAACCTGTCTCATAGTTTCTTAGATTGTCGATTGTGTTATTGTTAGTTAAACCAACTTTACCAGTATCAACATTTCCAAGTGTAGAGTAGTTGTTTAAGTTTACAATTGAACCAGAACCATTAGCTATAGTTATACCATTTGTAATTGTTCCGTAGTTGTTAAGAGTTCCAATATGACCACCACTATTGCTACCAACTAATATTTCACCAATTGAACCTGTTTCATAGTTAGTAAGCGTATTAATAGTTGCAACAGAAGAAGCATCCAGTTTGCCACCATTTAAAGTAATTTTTCCAGTAATTGTTCCTGAGTTATTAAGGGTTCCAATACCATTTCCACTAACATCAGTTAGGTTGATATTACCATTAATGCTTCCAGTATTATTAAGTGTAGCTATGTTTCCACCACCAGATTTAAATGAAATAGCATCTTGTGTTGAGTTAGTAGCATTTTTATTTCCAATAACACCAGCATTATTTATAGTATCGATTGTAGCTGAAGCACCACTACTATTTAAAGCAATAGAGCCAATTACACCATCAATAGCGTTTGTAATAGTGCCAATTGTAGCGCTATTATCAGTAGCTTTATCTCCACCATTTAATTTAATAGAACCAATATTGCCAGCATTTTGAATATTGCTAATTGATGTAGCGTTGTTGAATATTCCAGTGATACTTGCACCTTGTTGGTTGTCTATCAAAGAAATAGTACCAGCACCGCTAGCACCGCTTGCTACTATATGTCCTATTTTACCAGCTGTAGAAGTTGTAGTAGAACCGCTACCATCTGGGCTCTCAGTGATAAACTTATTTGAGTTAATAATTGTTCCAATTGAACCTAGGTTATAAATAGCAGCATTAGCTCCAGAGAAATTTGCACCATCTATAATGTTTCCATAGTTAGCAATTGTGTTAATAACACTTCCAGCATTATTTGCAACACCAGCAGCAGTATTAGCACCTGAACCAATAGAACCTGTATTTACTAGGGTATTAATTGTGCCATATGAAGAAGTGCCACCATTTACTATTGTTGTTATTTTACCAGCATTATTTAATGTGCCAATATATGCATTCGCAGAAGCATCAGCATTTGTAATTTTAGAAATAAACCCAGTTTTTGAGTTAGTAAAGTTAGTAATATTACCGCTATTTTCAAATCCAGTTTTATTTAGAACCTTACCATTATTTATAAGGTTTTCAATAGTGCCAGAGTTACTGATGGTTATAGAACCTGAAGAGCCTTCAGCATTAATATTCCCGTTGTTAATCCAATCAGTAATACTACCAGTATTTGAAATAACAGCAGAGCCTGAAGATACATTTATATTAACACCATTAGCTATTTCAAAAGTACCCAATGTACCTGAGTTAGAAATTTTTAAATTAGATGAACCTTTGCTTACTTTGTTTTCACCAGCTGCTAATGTTATATTTCCATTAAGTTTTAAACCATCCAATAGACCGCTATTAGATATATCTAGCGTATGAGAACCAGATTGGCTAATAATATCTACTGTTCCTAATGTCATATAACCTTTAATAGTGCCTGAGTTTGCTATATTAATTGAGCCACCACTTACACCATTGCCTTTGAAGTCGATTGAACCGATATTCATACCATTACCAATCGTACCAGCATTAGTTATATTGGCTGTTATTTTACCAAAATCTCCACCGCCACTAACATTGCTAACAACTAATTTATCAATATTTATGGAACCTTTAACTGTAGCACCTGCTTCATTATTTAGATTGAAAGTAGCATCTCCAGAACCATTTACTATAGCTACATTTACCTTATCAAGTACTATATTGCCACCGATTTGTCCAACGTTAGTAATAGATACATTAGCACCTGAAGCTTTCTTGCTTGTGCTAACATCTACCAACTTAACAGAAAAATCACCTTCTATAGTCCCATTGTTAGTTATTACTGCATTAGCCCCACTATTTGTCGGATTTACACCTATTTTATCAAAATGTAAATAGCCCATAGAGCCATCATTTTTAAAAGTTGCAGTTTCTCCGCCAGATACAATAAAGTTCTTAATTTCTACACCACCAGTTATGGTTCCTTGGTTTAGAAAAGTACCAGAGAAGCCACCAGAGTGAGCTTTACCTATATCGCCATTACTTGGATTTACACTATCTGTGATGCTTCCTATGGTAACTCCACTGTTTATGGTAATGTTTTTCCCACCACTAAAACCATTAATATCTAAAATGCTACCAGAAATTTGTTCGTTGATAACTAGATTTTGGTCACCTTTTACGCTAGACTTGTCTGCACCAGACTGATCTAGACCACTAATTTCAGCATTAGCAACAGTTGCTAACACAGATACACACGCTAGTGATAACACTAGACTTTTCTTACTTGCTGTGAATTTTTTATTAGTCTTTTTCTTCACAATCTTCTCCTTCTATAAAAATTAAAAAACTCTAAATTATACTATTGCAAATATTAAAATAAACATAAAGCAAACAATAAAAATTATTTCTCATAATATATAAGCTTTCTCTCCCTATCTTCTTTGCTATCTGTATCGGTAATCTCTGATGATAGATATATTATATAGAAGTTATTTTCATATATGCTATTTACTAGTTTTCCTTCACCTTTTACTATTATTTCTGCTTGTTTTGCTAGTAGCTTAGACCCCATATATTTACCAAATGAGGGAACAAATAAAGTAAGAGAAAACACTAGAGATAATACATATAATATATAAAATACACTAGAGATGATAGGCAATGCAAACCCAATACCCAAAATAATCGCTAATGTAAAAAACACATAGAAATTAACCACATTTCCAAAGAATGGATTAAAAAACTCTCTTATCCCATAGAAGTGTATATAGTTGTTATAAATAGCCGCCCAAAACACGCAATATAAGACAAGCGTCAAAAAAATTCCTACTAAAATACTTTGTAATATATCTGCTGCTTTCATTATCTTAGCCTTTTTATGGTTTTATTATTTAGCTTATAGATTTGTGATGGTTTGCCTTCATACAAACCTCTCTCATCTAATATTACTATATCTGCACTATTTATAGCAAAGGTGGTTTCAAAATTTTGCTTATGTGGATTTGCCGAAGTGGAATATAGATAGTCAAAGTTATCTAATAATTTTGAATGTTTAGAATCTTTTATTACCCTTATTGCTTTATTATTCTTGTAGATGAATGTTGATTGGGTCTGTCTTCTTACTTTATTTTTATGTATATTTGGGATTCTAGCTAGTGATTTTAGATTTGATAGTTTGCTTGTTGTAATTATTATCTTTTGATTTATGCTTCTGTTTTTAACTTTATTTAGCAGACTTGGATCTTTGGAGAGGAATCCAGCCGTAGTATCGCTTTGAGCTAACAATATAGGATACATTTATACTTCTAGTAGATAATCTTGCAGTGCTTTTACTTCATTTGGGTTTGTGTGCTTTATCTCATATACTGCATTTACTGCTACAAGTGCTGCTTCAAGGGTGGTGAAATATGGGATATTATTTCTTAACACTTGAGTTCTTATTATATCAGTATCACCTCGACTAGAAGATTCATCGCTAGTATTTATCGCTAGAGCTATCTCTCGATTTGCTAGCATGTCAGCGATATTTGGTCTTCCCTCGCTTATCTTTAACACTTCTTTACATGGGATATTTAGATCATTTATCGCCTTTGCAGTGCCTTTTGTGGCACATAGGCTAAATCCTATCTCTTGGAGATTCTTAGCTAATTTACCTACTTGAAACTTGTCTATATTTCGTAAAGAAATAAATACCTCTCCACTTGTAGGAATCTGATTCTTACAAGCTAGTTGGGACTTGGCAAAGCTTATGCTAAAGCTATGGCTAATGCCCATAACCTCTCCTGTAGATCTCATCTCTGGCCCTAGAATCATAACCGCACCTTTTAGCTTATCAAAAGGAAATACAGATTCTTTAACCGATATGTGCTTTAGCTCTTTAGGTTTATAAAGTCCATTTTCGTATATAACCCTACCATATCTGTCATATGCTTTTAGAGCGTCTTTTAGACTACCATTTACCATTACATGTGTAGCTACTTTTGCAAGTGGGATTCCAGTAGCTTTGCTCACAAAAGGAACGGTGCGTGATGCTCTTGGATTAACTTCTATTAGATATAAGGTATCTTCAAAAATCGCATATTGTATATTCATAAGCCCTACTACGCCTAGATTCTTGGCGATTTTCATTGTTGTGCTCTCTATTTCTCTTATTCTTTCTTTGCTTATGCTAATGGTAGGTATAGAACAAGCAGAATCCCCACTATGAATCCCTGCTTCTTCTATGTGCTGCATGATTCCTGCAATATATACCTCATCTCCGTCGCATATTGCATCTACATCTAACTCTATTGCATTTTGTAAAAATTTATCCACAAGCACTGGAGAATCCTCACTTAAAGTAACGGCTTCATTTATATATTCATGTAATTCAGATACATTATGCACTATTTTCATCGCCCTACCACCTAGCACATAACTAGGACGCACTAGCACTGGATAGCCTATTTGCTGTGCTATATTTATTGCTTCATCTTTGTTAAATGCAGTTCCATTTTTGGGCTGAAGCAGTCCGTTGTCTTCTACGAATTTTGCAAATTTCGCCCTATCTTCTGCTATGTCGATGATTTTTGCGTTTGTACCTATTATATTCGCACCTATTTTAGTTAGAATCTTAGCTAGTTTAAGCGGTGTCTGTCCGCCAAAATGCACGATTATGCCATCTGGCTTTTCTCTTTCTATTACAGATTGGACATATTCTAGTGTTATTGGTTCAAAATATAGCACATCACTTGTATCATAATCCGTGCTCACGGTTTCTGGGTTGCAATTATACATAATGCTCTTTATCCCCATATCACGCAATGCAAAACTTGCATGCACACAGCAGTAATCAAACTCAATGCCTTGTCCTATGCGATTTGGTCCACCACCTAGAATTAGGACTTTTTTCTTTGAATCTTGCTTTTGTGTGTCTTGTGTATTTGTAAATGGAATTGTAGAGTATAGATATGAAGTCTGTGTCGCAAACTCTGCTGCACAAGTATCTACTTCATTATAGGAGTGGATTATATTATGCTTCTTTCTTAGTTCAAAAATATCTTCTTCTCTAAGCTCTAAAGATTCTTTAGAATTAACTAAAAAGCTAAGCATTCTATCACTAAAGCCTAGTATTTTTGCCCTTCTTAAAAAGCTAGAATCTCCTAAAGATTCGAATGATACCTCTTTTTCAAATTCTATGATTTCTTGTATTTGCTTTAAAAAATATGGGTCTATTTTGCACCACTCATACACTTCTTCTAAGCTTACATTGCGTCTAAAAGCATCAGCGATGTAGAGGATTCTGTTTGCATTTGGGATTCTTATATTTCTTTGAATCTCATTTAAATCACTACTTATTTGGTTAAATCCAAAAATCCCTGTCTCAAGACTATTTAGTGCCTTTTGCAAAGATTCTTTAAAAGTAGTGCCTATTGCCATAACTTCACCAATGCTCTTCATAGAAGTAGTAAGCGTGGAATCTGCTTGTGGGAATTTTTCAAAAGTAAATCGTGGAATCTTAGTAACAATATAATCAATACTAGGTTCAAAACTTGCAGGTGTGCCTGTGATGTCATTTTTTATCTCATCAAGAGAGAAGCCTACTGCAAGCATTGTAGCTACCTTGGCAATAGGATATCCTGTGGCTTTTGAAGCAAGTGCAGAGCTACGCGATACACGCGGATTCATCTCAATAACTGTCATTCTGCCATTTTTTGGGTTTATGGCAAATTGCACATTGCTTCCACCAGTATCTACGCCAATCTCACGCAAGATTTTAAAAGAAGCATCTCGCATTCGTTGATATTCTTTATCAGTTAAAGTAAGCGCTGGGGCAATAGTTATAGAATCTCCGGTATGCACTCCCATTGGATCAAGGTTTTCAATACTACACACGATAATGCAGTTATCATTTTTATCTCTAATAACTTCCATCTCATATTCTTTCCAACCAAGAAGTGATTCTTCAATTAGAATTTCACTAATTGGGCTCACATCAAGTCCATTTTGTGCTATTGCTTTAAACTCATCGATATTATAAGCCACACCACTGCCACCACCTGCAAGTGTGTAACTAGCACGGATAATAAGCGGGAATCCTATCTCTTTGGCTGCCTGTAACGCTTCTTCTATATTATACGCATAGCGTGATTTTGGTAGATCCATGCCAATTTTTATCATCGTTTCTTTAAAAGCTTGTCTATCTTCTCCCTTTTTTATCGCTTCTGGGTTTGCACCTAAGAACTTGATACCTTCCAGCATTCCATTCTCATACATGCTCATCGCAACATTTAGTGCCGTCTGTCCGCCCATAGTTGGCAGTATCGCATCAACTTTTTCTTCTTTGATAATATTTGCAATAACTTCTTCAGTGATTGGCTCTATGTAGGTTCTATCAGCAAAATCTGGATCTGTCATAATGGTAGCTGGATTTGAATTTATAAGCACAACTTTATAACCTAGATTCTTCAAAGTCTTAGCGGCTTGTGTGCCTGAATAGTCAAACTCACAAGCTTGGCCAATAACTATGGGACCTGAACCTATAAGTAGAATTGTTTGTATATCATTTCTCTTTGGCATATTATCTCTTTATTATAATTTACTCCATGATTTGTTAAATGATTCTAAGTCGTATAAACTGGCCTTATGAAAGGCTGATTTTACGATACATATCAACTCACTTGCAGTAGTGTTAAAATCATCATTAATAAGCAGATAGTCAAAATTTGAAATATTATCTAGCTCACACCTGGCGTTTTTAAGTCGTTTTTTTATGGCTTCACTATCCATATCGCCACGCGATATTAATCTATCTTCTAATATCTTGCTATCTTTTGTTGTTACAAACACCGAAGTTGTATGATTTGGAAAGGATTTTTTAACATTTACCTGTCCTTGCACATCAATATCAAATATAACTAGCTTCCCTTGCTCTAATGCATTTAAAATAGGAGCTTTTGAAGTGCCATAATAATTCCCATGAACCTCTGCCCATTCTAAAAAATTTCCTAGCTCTATATCTTTTTGAAATTGTTCTTTTGTAACAAAATTATAATGAATCCCACACACTTCTCCATCTCGCATATCTCTTGTAGTAGATGAAATAGAAAAATAATGGTTTGGAAAAGATTCTTTTAAAGCAGTATAGAGGGAGCTTTTACCGGCACCACTTGGACCTGATAGAATTAAAATTACTCCCTTTTGTTTAGAATCTATCATAGATCATCTTTTTTTGGGAATTGTATGCTAATGTTAATAGTAGCACCATTTAGCAATTCCTTTAAGCTCTGTGTTTGCAATGCTTGTAATGCACCTATTAGTCCATCTAGTGAAGTAGCAGAAATATTTGTAGGAAGATTTACACTTTCATTTGGTGCATCTTTAGGGACTATTGGTGCGGTATTTGGCTCTTTTGTTATAGGCTCTCCTAATGCCTCGCTTAAACCCTCTAAGCTTAAAGCTGAAAATTCATTATCATTAGCCTCTAGCTTTGATTCTTGTGATTCTTTTACTTGTGGCAACTCATTACTAGCGTCATTTATCATATCTTCTTGCATTGTGTCTTCTTGTGAGAATTCTTCGTTATCTTGTGGAATCTCTAAGAGTTCATCTTGTATATCCTCTGTGATTGCACTTTCATCTGCATTATCTTGTTCTTTACTATCTCCTAGAATGTCTCCTGGTTCATCTTCTTTAGATAGTTCATCTAGAGATTCAAGCTTCATATCATCAGCTATATTATCACTTGTATCTGTGCTTACCTCATCTATTAGGCTATCTAGGTTTTCATTTTCTGTTAGAGATTCTTCTGTGTTTGCACTTTCGCTAGATAGATTAACATCATCAAGTGCGGAATCCTCCGTGCTATCCATGCTAGAATCTGCATTACCTAAATCACTAATACTATCTCCTAATCCCTCAACACTATCCATGCTATCAATATTTAAATCCATAATATCTGTAAGGCTAGAATCTGCAGTATCCACGCTAGGTTGCTCTTGTGGTAGCTCATCATCAAAGTTTAGATTATCTAGTGCATCAGCCAAACTAGCAGTATCTAAAGTATCATCTGTGCTATTATTCTCATCTTTCTTCTCATCAAGCTCTGATAAAAGATCACTTGTATCTATCTCTTCATTGCTAGAATCTTTACTCTCATCATCAGCTGAAAATTCATCAAACTGCTCTTTATCAAAGTCTGACACATCACTCACACTTTCACTTGTATCTACATTTTCTTCAAAGTCAAATGATTCATTAGCTCCTTCCATTGGATTTTCGAGTGTGCTACTAGAATCTACATCTAATGAAACATTATCAAGCCCAATATCACTATCACTAGGCATATCTAAAGACTCATTATTAGCAGAATCTTCACTAGCTACAACTACACTATCACTATCATCATTTAGTAGGGTTTTAATTTCATTTACATCATCTTCATCTAATACACCTGAAGTATTATTCTCATTCATATTTGAATCCTCATCATCTAATCCTAAATCATCTAATCCAGACAAATCAATATCACCATCTAACCCAAAATCATCTAAAGAATCGTCGTTAAACTGCGATATATCATCTGACATATCAGATTCTGCGTGTGTATTCTCTGCGGCAATTCCAGTTAGTTTGCTTAATAGCTTAAGTAGGTCTGTTGGCAAAAATGGCTTTTGGACATATTCATCAAAGCCTTCTATCCTGTCTGTTGATTTGGAGAAAAATAAAATTAACTTAGAATCTGCGTTATTAGCCTTGTAGGAGCTAAAGAGTGTTTCATCATAACATTCATCATCTAATAATAAAATATCGCTAGTGTTTGTTATGTCTAGTTCCTGTGATTCTTCTACATCTAGTCCTATTTTACCAGCACTTAATGTTACAAGCTTTGTAATAATCGGATTTTTATTAACTAAATACAACTTCATAAGAAACACTCCATGACCTAGTTTAGACCAAAATCTGCTACAATTCTAGCACTTTATATCTTAAAAGAAGGAATTTTATGATAAAAAAATATCTTGTTTGTTTTATTGCTATTTTATCTTTTGTTTATGCTGATGAAATATATTTCATGCCACAAGAAAGCAAACAAGCAATAAAGGCACTAACACAAACAATAAAAGAATCATCAAAAAGCATAGATGTAGCCATATATAGCTTCACAAATAGGGAAATATCAAAAGCACTAAGAGACACTGCTAAAAAAGGTACAAAAATAAGAATAATCTATGATAAAAAGGCAAATAAAAACCCAGATAAATCAACAATAGGCTATCTAGCGAAGCTAAAAAATGTAGAAGTATGCACACTGGATGGAGAATTATCAAAAAATAAAAAATATACAGGGCTAATGCACCTAAAAATGGCTATTATCGATAGCAAAAAGATAATCTTAGGCTCTGCAAACTGGTCTAAAAGTGCATTTGAGACAAATTACGAAAATTTAATAATAATGCAAAATAAAGAATTCATAACAAAGGCACAAAATGCCTTTGAACTCATGTTTAAAAAATGTGAAAAATACTAAGACGCTTTAAAAAGATTCCCAAAAAGAGTTTCTGTGTTTTGGTTTATTTTAGAAACTAGAATCTCTTTGTCTATATTTAAAATTTCACTCATTTTATCAAGCACTAATGGTATATAGCTAGGCTCATTTCTCTCACCTCTATAAGGATGAGGAGTAAGATATGGCGAATCTGTCTCTAAAAGGAGAGATTCTAAAGGTATTTTTGGTAAGACTTCAACTAGCTTTCTTGCATTTTTAAATGTCAAAACTCCGCCAATACCATAATAAAACCCATCTTTTGCTAAAGATAGAAGTTGAAAATCTGCATTAAAGCAATGCAAAATACCACCTACAAGCTCTTTAGAGTATTTTTGTAATATTTCTAAAGAATCATTTGAAGCATCTCTTATATGGACTATTAATGGCTTTTTATGCTTTATTGCTAGTTTTATTTGAGATTCAAAGACTTCTTTTTGAAGTTCTTTTAGCTTTTCTGCACTTTGTATTTGTGTCCTATTTAACGCTTCTTCTATATTGTAATAATCCAACCCACACTCACCTATTGCGACACATTTTTTATCCTCAATGAAAGATTCTATGAATCTTTCATCATATAAATGAGGATAGTTTGGGTGAAGTCCAGTGGCAAAAAATACACAATCATGCCTATGAGATATTTCTTGTGCTCTTTTTGTGTCATCTGGGTGTGCTGCTGGGATTATAAATCTAGTAATTCCATTTTCTTTTGCTCTATTTATCACTAAATCTAAATCATCAAAATATCGTTCATCATCTAAATGACAATGTGTATCGCAAAGCTTCATAATAATTCCTTTATGTTAAAATAAAATTCTAATACAACATGCCTTAAAGGATTGATAGATGTTTACAGGCTTGGTTAGAGAAATTGCACAAGTAAAAAGCCTACAAGACAATAAACTGACAATAATTGCAAAACACAAAGGAAAACTAGGTGATAGCATAGCTGTAAATGGTGCATGTCTAACAATTATAGAAATATTAGAAAATGGGTTTTCCTTAGAATTAAGCGAAGAGAGCATAAAAAATATAGCAATAAAATCATACAAGAATCTAGTCCATATAGAACCAGCACTAAAGACAAATGACAGACTTGATGGACATTTCGTGCAAGGGCATATAGATGGTATAGGAGAAATCACAAAAATAATAAAACACAAAATAGGCACAGACTTTTATATAAAAACAACACAAGAAATACTAAGTCTATGTATCCCAAAGGGAAGCATATGTATAAATGGTATTAGCCTAACTATAAATGAAGTATTACAAAATGGAATTAGACTAACAATAATCCCACACACATTGCAAAATACTTTACTCCACACATACAAAGTAGGTGATGAAGTAAATATAGAAACAGATATGTTTGCAAGAATGATAAAACATTTTTTAGATAGAAAGCCAAATAGTCCGCTCACTTGGGAAGCAGTAGATAGAATCTTAGGAGCGTATTAGTGCAAAATAAACACATACAAAAAGCCGTCGCTCTAGCATATGAACAAAATAAACAAAGAGCACCAAAAGTTCTAGCAAAGGGGGAAGGACTATTAGCAGATAGAATAATAGAAAAAGCAAAAGAATTTGACATACCATTGTTTCAAAGCAAAGCATTAGTGGATTCATTAATGGATTTAGAAATAGATAAAGAAATCCCACCAGAACTATACAAAGCAGTAGTAGAAGTTTTCATATGGTTATACAACACAGAAAATAAAGCTCAAGCAAGTAAAAATTAATAATATTTTAAAATATATTTAATAAATGCTTAAGTATAGTTTCAATTTTATTTTACAAATAGGGGGGGGGGGGCAAGATAGTGAAGCCTTCATTAAGCATACTCATACCAAACTACAATGGCGAACAAACAATCACAAGAACTCTAGATTCAATCCTAAATCAAAAAACAAACTATCCATACAAGATAATAATAAGCGATGATGCCTCAACAGATAATAGTATAAAAGTAATAGAAAAATACAGAAAAAAGCACAAAGACAAAATAAAGCTAATAAAACAAAAGAAGAATCTAAAAGTATGTAAAAATGCAATAGCACTATACAAGCAAATAGATAGCGAGTATTTTTGTACACTTGATAGTGATGACTACTGGCTTAGAGATGATAAGATAGAAAAAGCACTAAATTTCTTAGAATCTAACAAAAACTACACGAGCTATCAAGGCAAAACTCTAGTTAAAAAGCCAAATGAAGATTATATATACATTGATTATCCAATTGATCATTCTTGTATGTTTCTCTCGCTACTAACAGCTGATGAGAGAGATAAAGTAATACAAAACAAAACACTCACACAACAAGACTTAGAATTAATAAAATCTCCAATGTCACATCCTACTATGGGACATACTAGTAGTTCTATATTTAGAAATTGTCTAAATAATTATATGCACATTTTTGATAATGCACTAGAAGATGATATATATGGTGGGGATAGCTTTAGGAATTTTGTACATTTAATACATGGCTTTTCATATCATTCTACTGATGTAGATTCTGTATATAATATGCATGGAAATGGTGTGTTTAGTAGTATTAATGAAGATTTATTGCATTATAGATTGGCACATTTGTGGTATCAATTTTGGGAATTTAGTAATAGACAATTCATACTTCCCCTAGCAACTTCATTTCGACACTATTTAACAATACAAGACAGACTAAAAACAATAGCATATAAAGCAGTGGATAATCCACATTATAGAATTCCAATAATGCAAAAAGTCTATGCTGAACACTATAACAAACTAAAAGGATTTTACTCTACTAGCGAAATATTTAAAGATATTATAAAGATAGCTTAAAGTTATGACAAAAAGGGTATAATTAGGGCTTTTTAGTTTTAAACAAAGGACAAATTATGAAACTTGTAGTATGTGGCATTGGTTCTGCTTATAAATATGCTATGGAACTAATAGATGATAGTTGTGAAATTATAGCCTTTATAAACTCTTATGAGCTAACAAGGGGGGGGGGGGGCAATTTAATAATAAACCCTTAATAAATATCTCAAAATTAAAAGATATAGAATTTGATTATATTTTAATAGCAAGTGGAAACTTTGAATCTGTAAAAGAAGAACTACTAAGAGCAGGTATTAATGAATCTATAATATGCGGTTATATATTTGAAAGAGAAAATAATCCAAAAATACAAGAAGCACTAAAATTACCAAATGAATTTGTAAAAAGGTATCTCAACTTAGATCTAACGCAAAAAATAATGCCAAAATGGAAAGCAAAAAACTTCCAAGCCGTAACAATGTGGCATGAAAACACACAAGAAGGATTTGACTTTATAAGAATCCAAACACTATATCTACTCTCACAACAAATACTGAGCAAAAATGTAAATGGTGCGATCGCTGAATGTGGTGTATTTAAAGGAGAGTTCGCAAGGATTATAAATAGATTCTTCAAAGATAGACAATTTTATTTGTTTGATACATTTGAGGGCTTTAGTCCAAGTGATATAAAATGCGAGTTTGGATCTACTGATTTCTTTAATAAAGGATTCAAAAATACAAACGCTAATGCAGTATTAGAATCTATGCCATATAAAGAAAACTGCATAATAAAACAAGGTTACTTTCCAGGGACATTTGACCTAGATGATGAGAAATTTGCATTTGTTAGCTTAGATATGGATTTATATAAGCCAATGAAAGACGCATTAGAAATATTCTACCCTAGATTAAGTCAAGGTGGATACATAATGGCACACGACTATCATAACAAGGTATTTAGTGGCACTAAAGAAGCCATAGATGAATTCTCCAAAAAACACAATGTAACTATAATTCCTATTGCGGATCTATTTGGCTCTGTGATTATCGCAAAATAGTTATTGTTTGATAAAAAAATTAACAAGATTCAAAAGATGTGCAAATGTAAATTTATATCTTTTATAAAGTAAAGTTGCACCTTCTTTTGTATTATAAAAATTCATAATCTTATGATAACCCCAAGTCTTCCTTATATCATGAGGCGAGCATAATGCCATGCAACCCCAAAAAAACTCCAAGGTATCTTTAAATGGCTTTATCCCTGTAAATTCTATCTCATTTGCAAATGTCCTAGATAAAAGCTCTAAATCATCATATGCAATATAAGAATCCAAAAAATAATGCGTCTCTAAATATTCTCTCATTCCAGTCTTAGCACTTGGAGCACTAGCACCAGATACAGCACTTGGTAACCTATAATACACAACTCTTTCTTCTAACACATCAATTTCACCAAACTTAAGTAAATCTATGTGCATTTTATAATCTTGGTAGTTACACAATGATAGTGGCAATGGATAAATTCTCTCAAAATATTCTCTCTTAACACACATTCCGGGTGATACAAAGAGATTTGACACTAAAAATGTATGTCGCAAGAACTCTTCTGTGCTTCTTTTTTGCATATTTAAATATCCATTCATATGACTATGAACTACATTGTTATTAATATCTATTGGGATAAGCTTGGTATAAATTGTAACTGCTTTGCTATTATTGTGAGCATTTATCATTGTCTCAATGGCATTTGGAGCTAGAATATCATCACTAGCACAAAACATTAAGTATTCTCCAGTGCTTTTTTCAAACGCACTATTAAGTGCAGCATTCATTCCTAAGTTATGCTTATGTTTGATTAGCTTTATTCTCTTATCTTTATAGCTTTCTATTATTTGTATGTTTGAATCAGAAGAGCAGTCATCAACAATAATTAGCTCAAAATCTTCACAAGTTTGATTTAATACAGAATCTAAGAAATACTTCACATAGTTTTGATGATTGAAACTAGGTGCTAGTAATGATAATTTTGGTGCTTTTTTCATTTTATCCCCTTAAATTTTAAAAACTCATCATAATCTCTAATATACTCATTCTCATCATAATACTCACTAGCTAAAACCATTAGCACACAATTAGAGCTAAAATTCCTCATCTCTCTCCATATTCCAATGCCAATATATAGCCCAACACTAGGAGTATCTAGCTTTATAACTTCCCTACTCTTTCCACTATCGAGCACAAACTCGCACTCACCACTTAACACAACTGCTACTTGTTCCAATCTTGTATGTGCATGAAATCCTCTCTCTTTATCGCTAGTATTGTATATATAATACACTCTCTTTATACAAAATGGTATGTTTTTATTTTCTTCCAAACTCACAAGATTTCCACGCAAATCACCCATAACGCTAAAATTTAATAATTTATAATTTCTAAAATCCATATTTCTTTGCATACCATTGTATAGTTTTCATAATCCCACTCTCAAAGGATTCTTGCGGTATAAAACCTAGCTTGTTTTGTATCTTAGAGGCATTTATTGCATATCTTCTATCATGCCCTGCTCTATCTTTTACAAATCTTATTTGCTTTGTATAGGATTCTTCTTTTGGGTATAGCTTATCTAGTGCCTTACAGATATACTCTGCGATATTTATATTTTGAATCTCACAATTCCCACCAACATTAAAACTCTCTCCAAAATAATCACTATGAAATACCAAATCAATTGCCCTTGCATGATCATCTACATATAACCAATCCCTTATATTTTTCCCATCTCCATATATTGGTATGTCTTTGTTTAATAATGCGTTTCTTATTATTGTTGGGATTAGCTTTTCATCATGTTGCTTTATCCCATAATTATTGGAACAATTAGTTATAAATCCACATAAACCATAAGTATGAAAATAAGACCTAACAAGCATATCGCTAGATGCCTTAGAAGCTGAATAAGGAGAGTTTGGTGCATAGGAGGTAGATTCAGTAAATGGCTCATCATTAATCTCTAGTGAGCCATATACCTCATCTGTGCTAATGTGAAAAAATACATGTCTTGCAGAATCCTTACACACAAATGGCTCAACAAACCAAGCATTATAAGCATTATGCAATAGATTAAAAGTGCCATTTACATTAGTATTTATAAATACACTTGGATTTTTAATAGAATTATCAACATGAGATTCAGCAGCAAAGTGTATGACAGAATCTATTTTATGCTCCAAAAACACTTCTCTAACAAAGTCAAAATCACAAATATCACCCTTTATAAAAGTGTAATTTTCTTCGCTTTCAACTTCTCTTAGATTCTCCAAACTCCCAGCATATGTCAAAGAATCTAAGTTAAAAATATGATAATTTCTATACTTTTTAGCAAAGTAATTTATAAAATTACTCCCTATAAACCCCGCTCCACCAGTGATTAAAATATTCATCGAAAGCCTTCTGATACTTTTTTTAGATACTCACCATACCCACTCTTTGCCAAAAATTCCGCTCTTTTAAGCAGAGTTTCCTTGTCTATCCAGCCATTATTGTATGCTATTTCCTCCAAACACGCTACTTTATAACCCTGTCTTACTTCTATTGTCTGCACAAAACTTCCAGCCTCAAGCAGACTATCATGTGTCCCAGTATCAAGCCATGCAAACCCACGCCTTAGAATCTGTGTCTTTAGCCTTTTATTGCTTAGATATACAGAATTTACATCAGTGATTTCTAGCTCACCTCTAGTGCTTGGCTTTATGCTCTTTGCAATATCAATGGCTGAATTATCATAAAAGTAAAGTCCAGTAGCCGCAAAGTTACTCTTTGGCTCTTGTGGCTTTTCTTCTATGCTTAGTATGTTCTCACTCTCATCAAACTCCACTACTCCGAATCTATGCGGATCATTTACCCTATATGAAAATATAGTTGCGTAGTTATTTTTTGCATTTTCTTTTGCTTCTTTTAGCATTGGAGATAAACCCTGCCCATAGAAAATATTATCCCCTAAAATTAATGCCATATCATCGTTTTTGACAAATTCTTCTGCTAAGATAAGCCCTTGTGCTAGTCCATCTGGAGAGCTTTGAATCTTGTATTCTATATTCATACCAAGCCAATCCCC
The DNA here is from genome assembly GCF_027859255.1 of Helicobacter ibis. Taxonomy (NCBI): domain Bacteria; kingdom Pseudomonadati; phylum Campylobacterota; class Epsilonproteobacteria; order Campylobacterales; family Helicobacteraceae; genus Helicobacter; species Helicobacter ibis. The sequence goes on along the minus strand of NZ_JAQHXR010000004.1, from coordinate 82,745 downwards.
ACTGCCAAAAAGCTCTCTAAATCTATCTATATCACTTGGAGTTGAGATTATTAGCACATCTCTAATGTGTGCTAACATAAGCACGGAAAATGGATAATAAATCATAGGCTTATCATATATTGGTAGGAGTTGCTTTGATATGGTGAGTGTTGTAGGATATAGCCGTGTGCCACTACCACCTGCTAAAATTATGCCTTTCATAATTCTCCTTTTAATTTTTTAATTAGCGTTCTTATTGGGTGGCGTGTAGAGTTTATTTTGTATTCTAGTTTTTTCATTTTTAGATATATATCTCGTGCTAGAATGTCTAGCTTTTCTTGCTCTCTATTTTCATAAATGTCTAAAAGCTCATCTCTAAAGGCTTCACATCTTAGTGCTATACTCCACCACTGCCTAATATATGGAGTAGCTACCAAATGACCATAATTGTAAAATGGTTCTACAAATGAATCCCAAGGCTTCAAATGTCCTATAAAATGAACAATTCTAATATCTTTTAGTGCCTCATTATAAACACTTTCTTCTTCATTTATGTTAGCATTGTTCTTACCTCTAAATACTAGCTTATTAGAAGGAAGTAGCAAATAATAATTAAACTTTGGCGATAAGATCTTCGTCTTATCCTTTATAACTACATTTAGTGCATCTTGATCTGGAAACATAGATTCATAATTACTTAGAAACTCTATACATGTTTCTTCTACTTTATGCTCTCGCCATTGCTTCAAATTCACAAGTAATAAACCAGAGTTAAAATAAATGTTTGTATCTAAAGTGACATAAGATAGCTTTTGTCTTTTAAGAGCTAGTGGTCTTTTATTCTGTGGTCTATAAAAGTCTAGCACAACACCAGCTATTGCCTCGCCTAAATCTACTTCAAACAAACAACTAATATCGCCAACTACAAGCATATCAACATCTAAATACAAGCATCTATCAATATCTGCTGGTATAACTTGTGCTAACTTTAACCTATAATAAGCTAGATAGTTTTGATTCTCTCCCCATAAAGGTGAGCCTTGAAAGTCCTTATCACCCATATGATGTAACTTTATGCTAATTTTGCAATATTTACTAAGGCTATTAGTTAGAAGCTCCATTTTATCGCTTATTTCTTTTGAAATTTCATTTGTAAGAATGTGTATCATATATCCATTATCATGTGGGCTATTTTTAGCTATGCTAGAGATTAAAACAGCAGCATATTTCATATATGATTCATCAGAATTAAGAACAATGTGATACATAAAACACTCCAAAACAATCTAAATACAATTAAAAATTGTAATAAATTTATCTTTAATAGTAAATTTAGCACATTTTATTGAATCTTTATGCAAGTTTTATAATAATCACACTTCCAAAGCGATAAGTAGGGGAATGAATCCGAACAGGCTTTGAATCTTAAACAAAGGACAAATAATGAAAAAGTTACTTTTCGTATTTATGGCATTAGCAGGTTTTGCATTTGCTGCTGAAGGTGGAAGCAATGGAGAAATACTACTTGCATATTCTGCAATTGCTGCTGGTATTGGATTAGGTATTGCTGCATTAGGTGGTGCTATTGGTATGGGTAATACTTCTGCTGCTACTATTTCTGGTATGGCTAGAAATCCTGGCGTTGGCGGTAAGCTAATGACAACTATGTTTATTGCTTTAGCAATGATTGAAGCACAAGTTATCTATACACTTGTTGTAGCTTTAATCCTACTTTATGCAAATCCTTTCTTAGCAGTGCTAGGACTTTAACAATATTTAGATTCTGCTTTTGCAGAATCTATTGCGCTGGTGGTGGAATGGTAGACACACCATCTTGAGGGGGTGGCGGGGCGACCCGTGCGAGTTCAAGTCTCGCTCAGCGCACCACAAACTAACATGGTGTATATGTTGATACAATTTATAATAATAATCCCAATATACAACTCACAAAATACTCTAAAAAACACGCTAGACTCACTAAAGAATCAAACATATAAAAATTACAAAGCTATTTTAATAGATGATGGGAGCACAGATAATAGCTATGATATAGCACAAGAATATACCCAATATAACAGGATAATCTTGCATAAACATAAAAATAGTGGAGTAAGTATAGCTAGGAACAAAGCACTAAAAATAGCACAAGAAGAATACGAAAAAACAAAGGCTAAAGATATATATGTATGCTTCCTAGATTCTGATGATTTATTAGAAAATTTCGCACTAGAACATTATAAAAACATAATAGAAGAAAATAAAAATATACAATGCATTTTAAGCAATAGCGTATATTATGCAAATTATGACTACACAAATAAAGAACTGCAAGAAAATTACTTCTTTAACAAAGAGATAATAAACACAAATCTAATATCGCCACAGCAAATAGCGTTTCATTTAAGAAATGAATGGCACTCTCCTTGCATGTATTGCTATGATGCAGACTTTTTATTCTCTACCAAATATAAACTTCATAGAAACAAACATACTACATGAGGACAACCTATATCACACAAGCATAATGTTAAAAACAACAAAACTATACATAAACAACATAGCAGTATATACAATAGTAAAGTCAAAAGATTCCCTAACTAGATCAAATATAACCATGCAAAAAGCACAACTAGAAGTAAAATCATTCTACACAATAATACAAGAATATGAAAAACTATTAATAAATCAAGAATCAAAATTTTGGAAAAAATTCCTAAAAAGAAAAATAAGATACCATGCAAGACGATTATTTAAATATATCCTATATACTGGGTATTTTGATATATACACAAAAAAAGAAATTCTAAAATACAGAAAATACTTTTCATTTGGTAAAATAGTGAAATTATATCTGCTAGATAAATTTCCAAATATAAAAGAAAGGCTATGAGAATCCTATGTATCACAGACAAGCAAATAAATGAACACGAAACAGCTCTAAAGGGGATCTTTGAACACCATATTTTAGAATATTGTGAGTGCTATATGGTGTATTTTACAAAAGATTCAAAAGTTGCAATAAGCGTTGATAACAAGCTTATATTTCCATATTCTACAAAGCATAGAAATTTCGTAAAAACACTCCTTAGACTTAATTACAATCTAAATGACTTTGATTTTATAATTGTTAGAAACTTTTATTCAATAGCAAAGCAGATTCTACCATTTAGTCAAAAAATAGTGTTTTGGGAGACTTTCCCACATGACTATCGTAGAATCTATGAAGCAAAAAGAGATAAAAAAGCTATTCTTAGAAAAAGCATAGAGTATAAAATAAAATACTATCTGCATACAAAAATCCTAGAAAAATGCCTAGCATACATGGGCAGCACTCCTCATTTTAAAGACATGTTTTATAGCCATCTTACAATTCCAACTTCCTACATACCAAATGGCATTGACTTTAGTTTGTGCAATTTAGAATTAATAAAGAAAAATATAAGCCAAATAAATACCCCACTCAAACTACTCTACATAGGCTCAATAGATAAAAATAGACAAATGTTAGAGATAATAGACGCTATAAATGAAGTAAATAGTGATTTTGTATTAGATATTTTTAGCTCTAGTGAAAATTCTGAAATGGATAAAATAAAAGAAATAACCAAGCAAAATAATAAAATAAGACTAAGGGATTCTGTTCCATTTAATGAGATATTTAATATAATCCCAAACTATGATATAGGCTTAGGCATAATCCCAAACACACCGCTATATAGCGTAGCCTCTCCAATAAAGGTAATGGAATATGCAAGTAATGGTGTAATCCCTCTAATAAATGATTTGCCAGAATATATAAGATTATTTGATGAAAATAGTGCATTTTTTACAAAATTTGACAAAACACATATAACAAGCACAATAGAATCGATAATCAAAACAGACAAAAATAAACTAATAGAAAAAAAACAAAACTTACTAAAACTAGCACAAGCAAAGCTAGATTACAAAAATATAGCAAAAGATATTTACAACTTTTTGCTAACACTCTAAAAGTCTTTTGTATATCCCTTCTATTTTATTCCCCATTGAAGAAAGAGAGAAATTATCCACCATAAACTCTCTATTTATTTTTATATCTACCCTTTTTTTTAGCACATCTATTAGAGCTTTTATAAAAGATTCTAATGTCGCATCATTTGTAAGGATAAAGTTATTATCACAATACAAATCCTTCAAGCTCCCAATATCAGCGGCAATGCAAATCTTTTCCATAAATAGTGCTTGCATTAGTGCTTGAGATACTCCCTCTCCACTATCTGAAGTAAGAACAAAAATATCAATAGCCTCTAAAAACTCTGCTGGATTATCAATAAATCCAATTCTTCCAACATAACTTTCAGCAGATTCTATTTTCTCTCCATTTTCATTTATATAGCCACATACAAGCTTATCTAAGTATTCTTTGCCAACTCCTCCACCACCGATAGCAAAATATACATTTGGATAACTTTTATGAATCTCTCTTGCAAGAGAGACAAAGTTATCAAACCTCTTAAATCGTCTCAAAATCCCTAAAAAACCGACAACTATTTTTTCTTGCGGTATATTGTATTTTTTTCTTGATTTTTGCTTATCATATCGCATAGGTGCGAATCTTTCCTCATCTATGCCTGTTGGCACAGATAGGATTTTATCACTTTTAATTCTGTTATCTTTAATCATTGCTTCTTTTACACTCTCACCAGTTGTCATTATAAAATCAGCAAGTTCGTTTATGAAGTTTAGCCTAGAGCTATTTATCTTATTTGATAGATGTCTTGTGCGTATGAATTTTGCATTACTTATAAGAGAGGCTAGACCACCTACCCAAGTATCTATCCCACTATGAGTATTGATGATTTGAAAATTATTTTCTTGTGTTATTTTTTTAAGCTGCAAAATACTTCTTAAATCAAACTTCCCAGAAAATGGCACAACATAAGTATCAAAGCCAAGTTCTCTAGCCTTTTGCAATATCATACAAGAATCCCTAGTAGCAAGTGCTACATAATGTCCTCTTTTTCTCATTTCTTGCATTTCAGCTATGATTCTCATCTCTTGACCACCATAGCCATCACTCCACTCTGTGTGCAGTATCCTATATGCCATATATATCCCTATATACAGCCTCTAATAGTGCAAATGGATATAAAAAATGCTCCAAAGCGTGAATCCTCTCTTCATAAATTTCTAAAGATTCATACTTTGGTATCACCCCTTGAGCTATTATCTCTCCACTATCAAGCTCACTAGTTACATAATGCACACTAACACCCCCTAGCACCATAGGAGAGTTAAAGCTATCTTCTATACCATTTGCACCTTTATATAATGGGAGCAATGAAGGGTGGATATTTATAGCTTTAAAATTATTTGTAAAGTTAGGAGTAAGAATCCTCATAAACCCAGCTAAAACACAAAGCTCAATATCATGCTCTTTTAGGATATTTACAAGCTCCATATCAAAGCTCTCCCTATCCTTGCCCTTGCTTTCACACACTATTGTTTTAATCCCTTGATTTTGTGCTCTAACCACACCATAGGCATTTTTTTTATTGCTTAGTGCTAGAGCTACATTTATACTAAATTTATTTCCATCTTCATTATCTCTAGCTTCTCTAAACCCCCTCTTAAGCCCAGAGATAAAAAATGATTCATGTATTGGAATCTCATTTGTAGGGATAAATGTTTTATTATGTAATTGCCTTATTAATCGCTCTAAGTTACTGCCATTACCGCTAAAGAGTATTGCTATATTTTTTTTCACTTAAATAATTCTCCGTGCTTTGTCTTTAGATTCTCTATATTTGCCAAAATTTCCTTTACACCATACTCTACACTTTCATCATCTAATTCTTCGACATACAAATCTAGTGCTTTTTCTATTTTGTCTTCATCTACTCCTGCTAAGAGTAGTGCTACACATAGCATATCACTAAGCTGTATTGAGAGTTCTTCTACTTCTTCTTCTAGTTCTTTTATTCTATCTTTACTCATATTTGTCTCCTTTGAAAATTTCTTCTATCATAACCTTTATATCATCATATAAAAAACTCTCCTTAAAACCCTCTATCTTACCACCACTAGCATTAAAATGTCCTCCACCTCCAAAGTATTTAGAAGCTATGGCACTTACATCGCATTTATTATTTGCTCTCAAGCTCACATTTCCTCTAGTATTAACATCAATAAAAAAGTCAAAATCACAATTCGTTTTTAAAAACAAATTAGCCACAACAGAAATACTTCCTAGCCCATAACTCAAAAACCCTCTATATCCATCACAATACACAAGAGAAGATTCTGCTCTTTTGCTTAATAGCTTATTTTGAAAATTTGATATTAAATTATCAATACTATCACTATTTAACTCACCACCTAAATATCTCTTTTTAATCCCCAAAATACTATTATCAAGCTCTATATAATTATTATTTAGTCCAAGAATCTTTGAAGATTCTTTTAATAAATGAAGCTTATAGCCCCTATCATCATCATCAAACATAAATCTACTAAACTCTCTACATTCAGCAATTATACGCATAGCCACCTTGCCAAACTCAAAGGCATAGCTATTCTCACACCACAAATCAACACTATTTATCATATCCACCATAGGAGATAGCCAACTTTTAGTCAAATCTAACACTTCATACCTGGCACTTAGCGTATCATAGACTATTTTTGTAGCACATCTTGTAGTATCTAGCACATACCATTCATATTTTGCTGCACACTCTGCACCACTTTTGTGATGATCTAGTAGTTCGAAACTAACGCTATATCCATTTAAATTTAGCTCAAAAATCTCATCTTTTAAACTCTGACATTCACTTAGAGTTAGATTTAAATCACTAATTATTATATGTGCCTTATTTTCTTTGTTTTGTTTTATATTCTTTATTATATGTTCGATTCTTGCCATTACTTCTTTGCCATAATTAGCATTATAAAAAAACATCTTAGTTGCAATATTTTTATAAATCTCACTACTTACAAGCTGACAACCATACCCGTCTAAATCAATGTGCGAAAGGTGGTGAATGTGCATTATCTACCTTTAAACTATAAAATCTACCATTCCTAAAATCTCATATTTGCTTTGATGATCTATCTCTGCAACTGATAGCGCAACTACTTTCCTAGAGATTCCATACTGATCTACAAAAGTAGCTAGTGGTTTTCTTAATATCATAGGCACAGCACCTATTATCATAGGTGAAGCACCAACTGATACACTCTTATTATATGAAGCCACAATAGCATCAAATAGGCTTTGAGATTCAGTAGGACTTAGGCGCAATCTTTGACCAATTTTACTCTGGTCTGGTAATCTCTCTAATAAAAACTGCTCCAAAGCTGGTGAAAGCACAAAATACTTTAACGCACCATCATCACTTTTGAAGTTATAAGTAATAACTCTCTTTAAAGAAGCCCTAACATACTCCACCAAAGATGGCAAATCAGCCTTATAAGCAGGAGCTCCATTTGCTATTGCTTCTGAAATGCTTAGCATATCTCTAATAGGAATCTGCTCATGCAACAACTCTTTTAATACATGTTGAATGATACCTACGCCGACGCCTTTCATTTCTTCTGCTAATATAGGATAATCTTCTCCTAGTTTTGATACTAGATTTGATACTTCTTGTCTTGTTAATAGCTCCTCTGCATATTGTTTGATTACCTCTTGAATATGCGTCGAAATCACCGTTGCACAATCAATAGTAGTATATCCTTCTATAATTGCATCTTCTTTTTTATCTGGATCTATCCAATATGCGTCCATACCAAATACAGGCTCTTTTGTAGGAATCCCATCTGGTGGCTCACCAACAAAGCCACCCGGTATTGCTAAGAATTTATCAGGCATTATTTTGCCTTTTCCAATTTCTACATCTTTTAAGAATATTTGATACTCATCTGGTTCTAAATTCAAATTATCCCTCAAATGTACCATAGGGACTAAAACACCAAGTTCTGTTGCAACTGCTTTACGAATCTGCCTTATTTTATTTACAAGCTCTCCACCTTGTGCTGGATCTGCAAATTTAATTAGCTGATAACCAAGCGATACTCTAAGAATAGTAACTTTTAATGCCTTATCAAGCTCTGCTTCCTCTCTCTTTCGCCTTGCTTCTTCACTCTCTTGTGGCTGTGGTGGTTGGGAGGCGACTTGTTGTGCTTGTTGTGTGGCTTTTTCTTGTCTTTGCTTTGCTGCATTTAGTGCTGCTTGTGGGTCTAATTCTTCATCTTGTTTTGGTTTTTTTAGTTTTTGGAACATGGATTCTACAAACTTCCATACCTCGCCATCTTTTTGCTTGTTTAAAAGCAAGGATAATGATAGAAATAACAATCCAACAAACCCAAGCGATAAAGTAGGAAGTCCCGGCACTAACGCAAACATAAGCAGAACACAACCAACAATTAACAAAGTCTTAGATTCATTAACTAGCTGGTCTATAATTCCTGCAGCGAAGTTTTCTCCCTCTTTACTAAATCGTGTAACAATAATACCCGTAGCAGTAGATACAATAAGTGCAGGAAGTTGAGATACAAGCCCATCACCAATAGTAAGGATAGTAAAAGTAGAAGCAGAATCTGCAACAGACATATCTTTTTGAAATACGCCAATTAAAAATCCGCCGATTATATTAATAAGCGTAATTATAATACCAGCTACTGCATCACCTTTTACAAACTTATTAGCACCATCCATAGAACCATAAAAATCCGCTTCAGCTGCTAGTTCATCCCTTCTTGCCTTTGCTTCTTCTTGTCCTATAAGTCCGGTATTTAAGTCCGCATCAATAGCCATTTGCTTCCCGGGCATAGCATCTAGTGTGAATCTTGCCTTTACTTCAGATACACGCGTAGAACCATTAGTAACAACCATGAAATTAATAATTACCAAAATAATAAATAAAATAACACCTATTACATAATTTCCACCGACAACAAACTGCCCAAATGCAGTAATAATATCACTAACAGCCTCTGGTCCCATGTGTCCATTACTCAAAATCATTCTTGTAGTAGCGATATTTAAAGAAAGCCTAAATAGCGTAACAATCAAAAGTAATGTCGGAAATGCTGAAAAATCGGTAGGCTTTTTTACATAAAGTGCAATTAAGATAATAAGTGCGGAGAGTGCAATTGATATAGCCAAGAAAAAGTCTAATAATGCACTAGGTAGAGGCACGATAATGATTGCTAAAATAGCAACGATAAAAAAGACAACCGTTAAATCTTTTGAACCAGTTAGAAATCCAAAAAATGGAGCTATCTTTCCTAATAATGAACTCTTCGCACCGCTACTTTTAGCCAACTTATCTCCTAAAGACAAAAATAATCTGATATTCTAATCTACTTTAGCCCATAAAATCAATAAATCCACTAAGTTTTAGCAATTTTTTACAATTTTATGCTAGAATCTCGCCTTTATTTTAAATTACCAATCAGGAGGTCTAAAATGGCTCAAGATTCGGCGAAAAAGAAAGAAATTACTTCTGCTTTTGCTAGAAATCCAAAGGATACAGGTTCGACAGAAGTGCAAGTAGCACTACTAAGCGATAGGATAAAAACTCTAACAGATCACTTAAAAATCAACAAAAAAGATCACTCAAGTCGTTTAGGATTAAGAAAAATGGTTTCTCACAGAAAGAGACTTCTTAGCTATCTTAAAAAGAGTGATTTTAAAAGATATGCAACACTAATTGATAAATTAGGACTAAAAGATAGAGGATAATCTCTATCTTTGCAAAATGGAAAACCCGCTAGTCTCAATAATAATACCAATACATAACGTAGAATTCTACCTAGCTAGATGTCTGCAATCAATAATAAATCAAACATATAAGAATCTTGACATAATCTTAGTTGATGATGGAAGCACTGATAATAGCCTAAATATAGCACTACAATACGCACAAAATGATAATAGGATTCTAATAATCCAAAAACCAAATGCACTGCAAAGTAGCGCAAAAAATATGGGACTAGAATTTATTCATGGTAGTGAGCTTAGAGAGTGTATATTTGGTAATACAACTAAAGTTACATCATATACACAAAACTCATTCAACGAAGAATCCAAAATAATAGACAAAGAAACAATACTAAAACACTTCACAACAAACAACAATCACATAAAAACAAACCTAGAAGATATAAGCACACTGCTAACACAAAAGCTACCAGAAGATTCGTGGATTAGATTTGTAGATTCTGATGATTATCTGCCACTAGATAGTATAGAAAGATGTGTTAGAGAAACACAAAATAACAAACACTTAGAGCTTGTTAGCCACAGTATAACAAATGATAATAACACAAACACAAACGATATAACTTGCGATTCTTTATGCAGATATGAATCTCTATCATACGATAATGGACTAGAAATGCTAAAAAATCACAAAAAATATATTTCTTCATTTTGTTGGCAAGGGATTATAAATACAAATATACTAAATAGATACAACTTGCGACATCAGTTAGGAATCTATTGTGAAGACTTAGATTTTGGGACGATATTATATGCTTTATGCAGGGGATTTTTATATAAAAACTTTATAGGTTATATCTACACAATAAGAGAAAATTCAACAATGCACTACACTAAAACAATGCCACAGAAAATGCCAAGAATCTTAGAACCACTAAGAGGACATTTTACAAATTACAAAGACTTGGGAGAATATTTTCTATCATATTCTAAAGTAATTGCAGCATTACACATATATAGATTCTACAAACAAATAAATTTACAAGATAAAAAAGCATACAAAAAATTATTCACAACATACATACTGCACTACATTTTACTTTATAAAAACAAAGATATACTAAATCTAATAAATAAACTAAAAGAAGAAAAACTAATTAAATATCCAAGACTAATTTTTCTATACTCTAAAGCTAGGGAGATATACCGCCACCCTAGCAGAATCTTTAAGTCTAATTAGAAATGAATATTGTAAAATTTTAAAAAACTTTATGGAGGCTATATGCGTATTGTATCTTTTAAAGATCAAATCTTGCAACTACTAGGAGATGAACCAACACTAGATATAAAAGCACCAAAGGTATTGCTAAGAAGCAGGAATCTGTCATATGTAGAAATAGCAAAAGAAACAGAATCCCAAATAATAATGTCTCTACCTAGCCTTGATACTTCTGTATGCTCTAAACAAACAAAAGAAATAAACCAAAAACTAGCCTCCAAAGAGGGGTTTCATACAATTATAGTTAGTATGGATTTACCATTTGCGGCAAATAGATTTTGTGCAATTTCTGGGATTAGCAACCTAACCTTTGCTAGTGATTATGCAAATAAAAGTTTTGGCTATAAATATGGCACTCTAATAGGTAATGGAATCTTGGAAGGACTTCTAAGCAGGGCATTATTTGTAATTGATAAAGGGATCCTTGTTTATAAAGACTTTGCAAATGACATAAATGATAAGCTTGATTTTAATAAAATAGAAGATTTCTTAGCAAAAACATATAACTGCTAACTCCAACGCTTATAATCATAGTCTATCCCCAAACTATCGCACCATTTACCCAAAATTAGATTCTCAATATCATCTAATGTTCTCCCACTATAACTACCAAAAAGCGGAGGAGAAATCACAACTCCAAGCCGTGAGAGCTTTAACATATTCTCTAGCATAATAGCACTAAATGGCATTTCTCTAGGAGCAAGAAGCAATTTTCTACTTTCCTTTATCATCACATGTGCAACTCTAGTAATTAAAGTATCACTAATCCCACATGCAATCTTTGCTAAAGTATTACTAGAACAAGGGATAATAGCCATACAATCACATCTAAAAGACCCACTAGAAATACAAGATTCTAAAGCTGTATCATCAAAAATCGTTAAATTTTCTACACCGCTAAAATCAACCTTTATATCCTCACTCTGTAACACAAGCCTTGCACCATTTGATATGACAAGATACTTTTCAATCTCATTAGGCAAAATATTTAAAAACCTAAAACCCAAATAAATAGCACTAGCACCACTAATGCCAACTACAATACGCCTCATATAAGCTCACCCCTACCCTCGCTTATGATTCTTATTTGATATGTTTTTTTATCAATCTTGGCTTTTATTACATCTCCTATTGCCGCATTTTTTTGTGCTTCTAATAAAAACTCTAATAAAACACCATTCTCCCTTATGGCTACTATTACTTTATCTCCCTTTCTTACTACAATCTTTGGCACAAGCCTATCTTCTGTAACTATCACATCACTTGGAGTATAAGATCTAGCAGCGATATTTCCTAATTGTGAAGATTGCATAAGTGAGCTTGAAACTTTTTCAAATGGTATTGTTACTATTTTTGCATTATTGTATGATATCGTCTCACCACCGCTAATTGGAGAAACAGTCTGCACAACATCTAAAGTCGCATCAACATAATACTTAAAGAATATTTTCTTTCTTCTCTCATCTCCCTCTTGCATTAGCACATCAAATGTCCCCTCATTTCTCTTTAATAATCTTTTGCCAAAGTCAATTTCTTTAATCCAATCTCCCTCAAAGTCGAAAGGCGTCATCTGCTCTAGTATGATTTCTTTTATTTGTATATTATTTTGTCTATATTCTTGCAAGAATAAAGAAGCTATATATCTCTTAATCCCTTCAATATCACCACTACTCTCTTTTTTAAAGACAACAATAGGACCCTTAGCACCAGCTTGAATCCCCTCTTCTTCAAATTTATTTATAAGTTGTGAGCTTTTTACTCGAAATATATGTGAATTCTTTGGTATCTCAAATAGCATAAAGTCTTTTTCTATATCCTTAAATAGATGACTAGAATACACTTTATTATCCCTAAATCCATATTCCTCTTCTAAGACGACATAATCAAGCCCAAAGACATAATTAATAAACAAAGCCAAAAAAATAAAGATTCTCATAAATTAAACCTTAAGATTCTAAGTGCATTGCTAACTACACTAATGGAACTAAATGCCATAGCCATTCCTGCTAAAGTTGGCGTAAGCAAGATTCCAAATGGATAAAGAATCCCAAACGCAACAGGGATTAACACAATATTATATATGTAGGCAAAAAATAAATTTTGTTGTATGTTTTTTAGTGTTTGCTTTGAGATTTTAAACACAGATACAATGCCTTTAAGACTATTCTTTAAAAGCAATACATCTCCAACTTCTTTTGCTAATTCAGTCGCACCTACAAAGGATATTCCAAAACTTGCTTCCTTTAACGCCAGTGCATCATTTATCCCATCACCTACAAAGCACACTCCTCCGCTTTTATTTAACTCTATTATTTTTTCTACCTTTTTAGCAGGAGTAAGATTAAAGTAGAATTCGTCTATTTTCAACTCTTTTGCGACATTTCTAACTGATTCTTCATTATCCCCACTTAGAATAACTGGCGTGATATTCTCTCTCTTTAGCCACTTTACAACATCATAAGCCTCATCTCTAATGCTATCACTTAGATAAAATACGGCAATAATCTTGGAGCTATTACCAAATGCAACTGCATTATTCCTAGCGCCGCTAAACTCGCAATTAACTTGAGAACAAACCCAATCTAACGCACCAAAATAATATTCTTCGCCTCTAACGCTAGCTTTAATGCCTTTTGCTACAAAATATTCTTTCTTATCAAGTGTGCAAGATTCATAGTTATTTGTAAAGTTTAAAATAGCCTTAGCTATTGGGTGCGGATTATTTTCTTGCATTGCTTTTGCAATCTTTAGAATCTCTAATTGATCACAAGAAGATTCAAGTATAAAAAAGTCCTTTACCATTATTTCACCCCTAGTTAGAGTGCCTGTTTTATCAAATGCTATATATTTTATATCTTTTGTCTTTTCATATATTTCTGGTGTTTTTATCAAAATATCATCTCTCTTAGCTCTAATTGACGCACATACTATAGCTAATGGAACAGCAAGACCCAATGCGCAAGGACAAGATACAACCAAAATACAAGCTGCAATTGATAATGCAAAAATAGGAGAATATCCAATACTAACCCAAAACATAAAAGCTACCACACTAATTAACAAAACCAAAGGAACAAAAATAGATGCAATTTTATCAACCAGGATTCCTATTTTTGGCTTTTTTACATGCGATAATTCCAAGAGATCTAACATTTCATAAACAAAAAACTCACTAGAATCTTTTGTAGATTCAACCATTATTTCTCCATGATATACGACACTGCCTGCAACAACCAAATCTCCTACCTTTAGATTCCTTGGCATTTCCTCACCATTTATATGAGTGCTACTAACTTCTGCTTCACCGCTAAGAATAACGCCATCAAGTGGAATTTTCTCGCCACCTATTACAAGACATTTATCGCCTTTTTTAATATCACTTATATCAATAAAAGTTTGATTATTATCCTTTAAGATTCTTGCCTTTTGTGGCAGAATTTGCGTTAGAAGTCCTAGTTCATCATTTGCATTTTTTTTTGCTTTTGACTTTATATATTCTCCAAATAGAACAAAACAAATAATCGAGCTTGAACCCTCAAAATAATATCCATCGCCAAAATCATAGAAAAATAAGTATAAAGAATAAAAATAAGCAACAGAAGTCCCAAGTGCAATAAGCACATTCATATCAGCACTTTTCGTTTTAAATACACTTAAAGATGCTTTATAAAATGGATATGCACAATAAAATTGCACAAATGAAGCAAATAATAATTGCAAAAATGCAGACATTGAACTATGCCAACCACTCATATGCAAAATAAAAATAACCAAAAAACAAGGCACAGCAACGAAGAATCTCTTCTTTAAATCATTAATGTATTTTATTTCTAATTCTTTTGAATTATCCACTAAAGCACTAAATCCATAAGAATTTATAAGATTGATTATTTCTTGTGTATTAATAGAATTTTCATGAGATATTTTTGCTTTTCCACTTACTACATTTATTTTTACATTTTTTATAGATTCTAACTTTAAAAGATTTTTTTCAATAGTAGAAGAACACGCTGAACAATGCATTCCACCGATACTTAATCTAGCTACTTCCATATAAATCTCCAAAGTTATTTTTCAGTATTTTTTATGAAATAATGCTTTATACTTGCTTTTTAATTTCTTAAGGGTTTTTAATGATAAATAGAAAGAAAATATATAATCCAAACTCCACTGAAGGCGTAAATGACAGAAAAATTTTTGGCGGAAATCCAACAAGTATTTTTGAGCTTAATAAAATAAAATATCAATGGGCGTATAACCTATGGAAAGTAATGCTTGCAAACTCATGGTTCCCAGAAGAAGTCAATATGACGCAAGATAAAAGAGACTATACAGATGGACTAACACCAGAGGAAAAAATAGGCTATGATAGGGCTTTAGCGCAACTTATATTTATGGATTCTCTTCAAACTAATAATCTAATTGATAATGTAAATCCATATGTAACAAGCCCAGAGATAAATCTAATTCTAGTGCGTCAAGCATTTGAAGAGGCATTGCATTCACAAAGCTATGCAGTAATGGTTGAATCAATTTCTGCTAACACAGATGAAATCTATGAAATGTGGCGAACAGATATGCACCTAAGAAGTAAAAATGATTATATTGCAAATGTTTATGAAGAGCTTGCCAAAAATCCGACAGAAGAAGCATTGCTAAAGGCTATGTTTGCAAATCAAATTTTAGAAGGCATTTATTTTTATTCTGGTTTTGCATACTTCTACACTCTTGCACGAAGTGGTAAAATGCTAGGAAGTGCTCAAATGATAAGATTCATACAAAGAGATGAAGTAACACACTTATTATTATTCCAAAATATGATCAAATCTCTAAAAAAAGAAATGCCTCATCTTTTCACAAAATCACTAGAAGAAGAAGTTATAGAAATGTTCAAAGAAGCGGTGAAAATAGAAACTGCATGGGGAATTTATATAACTCAAGGCAAGATTTTGGGGCTAACTAGCGAGATAATAGAAGAATATATATGCTATCTTGCAGATGATAGACTAAAAAAAATAGGAATGTCACCAATATACAACGCAAAACACCCTATAAAATGGGTGGAATCTTTTAGCTCATTTAATGACCAAAAGACCAATTTCTTTGAAGGCAATGTTACAAACTATGCAAAGGGGAGTATAAATTTTGATGATTTCTAAGCAACTATACGCATTACAAGCAAAAACAAAGCAAAATTTTGAGGACAATCTAAACCACATAAGAGAGCTAATAATAAACTGCGATTTAGATTCAATTATACTCTTGCCTGAAGTATGTTTGACTAATTTTGCCTATCAAAAAATGGAAGAAGCATCAGAGTTTGCTAAAGTTGCAACACAAGCATTACTTGATCTATCACAAGAAAAAACAATAGTAACTACAATGATAGAAAAATATAAAGATGGCTTTTACAACAATCTAAAGGTATTTCATAACAAAGAACTATTGCACAAGCAGAGCAAAAATAAATTATTTCCACTAGGCAATGAACATTTGCACTTTAAAGCAGGCGACATAGAAGAAATTACACCATTTAACATAGATGGCTTAAAATGTGGTGCTATAAATTGTTTTGAACTTAGATTTATAGAACTTTGGGAGAGATTAAAGGGTTGCGATTTGATACTTGTCCCTGCCCAATGGAGCAAAGAAAGAAAAGACAACTTTGAGACCCTAACAAAAGCACTAGCAATCACAACGCAAAGCTTCGTAATAGCAAGTAATGGTGCAAATGATAGCATGGCAAAAGGAAGTGGAATCATAACTCCACTTGGATATGAAACTAGAGATGACACAAAAGAAATAATAAATCTAAAAGCAAACTTCAATGAAGTAGCAAAAGCAAGAAAATTCATTGACATAGGATTATAATGCAATCTGTAAAGACAGCCAATATGGTAAAAGAAATACACAGAAGATTCTCCATAAGCAAAGAAGTTGAAAATGCTATTTTAAGTGTAAATAGAGAAATTTTTGTACCTAGTGGATTTTCTTACATGGCATATAGCCTAGATGCATTACCTATGGCAGCAGATCAATGGATAAGCTCTCCTCTAACGGTTGCTAAAATGACTGAATATTTAAAATGCAATGGTGCTGATAGTGTGCTAGAGATAGGCTGTGGCAGTGGATACCAAGCTGCAATTTTAAGCAAAATAATAAGAAGAGTATTTAGCATAGAAAGAATTGATAAACTACTGCTAGAAGCAAGAGAAAGAATAAAGCTGTGCAATATAAGCAATATACACACAAAGCTAGATGATGGACAAAATGGCTGGAGTGCTTATGCACCATTTGATAGGATATTATTTTCTGCCTCTCCTATGGAAATACCAAATGCAATAATAAGCCAACTAAATGAAGGTGGAATCCTAGTTGCACCAATACAAACAAACAACAAACAAATAATCACAAGATGGACTAAGAAAAATGGGTGCTTAGAAAATAAAGAAGAGCTTGAATCTTGTGCTTTTGTCCCAGTAAAAAATGGTTTAGAATAATTTAATTTAGGGGGGATATTATGGAAAACATGGACTTAAAATATGTAATGCATACTTATGCTAGAAATTATACCTATTTTGTTAGAGGTAAAAATGCTACTTTATTTGACAAAAGTGGCTTAGATTATATTGACTTTACTTCAGGCATAGGTGTATGCAGTGTAGGACATGGGAACAAAAAATTATCCAAAACAATTGAGATTCAAAGCAAGAATCTAATTCATACTTCTAATCTATACGCAATAGAACCACAAGCAAAACTGGCAAAAAAGTTAGTCAAACTAAGCGGATATGATATGAGGGTTTTTTTCTCAAACTCTGGTGCTGAAGCTAATGAATGTGCTATTAAAATTGCTAGAAAATTTGGGAATTCATCTAATAGATATGAAATAATCACACTTGATTCGTCGTTTCACGGACGCACGATTACAACACTAAAAGCAACAGCACAAGAAAAAATGCACAAATTTTTTAATCCATTTCCAGATGGATTTGTCTATGCAAAAGACTTAGATGATATAAGAAATAAAATAACTGATAAAACATGTGCAGTAATGCTAGAGCTAATACAAGGTGAAGGTGGAATCTCTCCACTAGATAAACACAAAGTGCAATCCATAGCAAAATATCTAAAAAAGAAAAATATATTACTAATACTAGATGAAGTGCAAAGTGGAATTTATAGAAGTGGAGAATTGTTTGCCTCAACATTATATGATATAACACCAGATATAATAACCACCGCAAAAGGCTTAGGTGGTGGTGTGCCAATAGGTGCTACATTAAGCACACTAAAAGATATTTTCTCATTTGGAGATCATGGAAGCACATTTGGTGGCAACTTCCTATCAACAAGCGCTGCACTAACAACACTTGATATACTAAGCAATCTAAAAGAAAATCACAAACTAGATAAAACAATAAAATACTTCAACAAAAAGCTAGAAAAATTCCAAAAAGAATATTGCGATATTTTTACACAAAAAGTAGGAATCGGGCTTATGCTGGGCCTTAGAATGAAAGATGAAAATACCCTAAAGACACTAATACACAAAGCTCATAAAAATAGGGTGCTAATCTTAAAAAGTGGCAAAAATACCGCAAGATTCCTTCCTCCTCTTACAATATCAAAAGATGAAATAAACGAAGGTTTTAAAAGATTAAAAAAATCCATAATTTAAATTACATTTTATTTTTTTATTATAAAATGAAATGATATTTATAATGGGGGGGTTATATGAAAGACAGAATCGTGGTGGCTACGGACTTTTCAGACAAAAGTTTGGTTGCATTAACTAAAGCAATCTATTTAGCAAAAAAATTACAATATACTTTAGATGTCGTGCATATAGTAGAATACTCTATATTCCACGATCCAAAAAAAGATAAAAAAGCCGGTAAAAATGCTCTAGCAAAATTTATTGAAGATAAATTTCCAAACCCAGAAGTTGAAATACAGCAATTTTGCTATGTAGGATCTATTAAGAATCTTTGCGAACATGCTGATGAGAGAGGATGCAGACTTTTATGTATAGGTGCAACAGGAGAAAATCACAACATATCAGAAATACTACTTGGCTCAACAACAAAACAAATCATAAAAAAATCAAACACACCAATACTAGTAGCAAAAAATGAATCTCTATCTGATTATGTAAATATTTTTTCACCAACTGACTTTTCAGATTTGTCTATAAAAGTCGCAAAAACAACAAAAAAGATTTTCCCAAATGCAAAAATAATTTTTTATCACATGATCAATAGACCATTTGAAATGAGACTTGGACATTATGGTGCTAATGATGATGAGATAGAAAAATATAATCAAAAATCAGAACAAAAGGCAAAAGAACAATCAAGAAAATTTTTAAAAAACTTTAAAGATAAAAATGAAGTTGTGCTAGATAGTGGGATTTTGTCTTATACTAGACTGCTAAGTGTTGCAGAAAGCAAGAATGCATCATTAATAGCACTACCTACAAGTGGTAAAGTTAGCTTTTTTGCAATTGATGTTTTAGAGAATTCTCAAAGTGATGTTCTTATTTGGAAAGTATAAATAAGCAATAATGAACGCCCCTTTATTTACAAACAATAAAGAGAGGGTGTTTTTCTTTTTATTCTTATTAATCATATTAGCACTCACACTTTCTTATAAATACTATATTTTCCTAGAGTTAAAAGCACAAAAAACACCACTAATACAAGCACAAGTCTTGCTTCAATATACAAAACACAAGAATAATAATGAATATTTTGTATTAAAGTTAAAAAGTGATTTTGGAAACTTTTATACAACTTCAAAAGAAGACTTACAAAATATACAAGGTAGATTAATAAACTTGCGTGTTATATTTAATAAAGTCTCTTTTTTGGGATTCTTGCGTGGATTTTATGCACCTAGCTTTAATATAATCCTACTAAAAGAAAAACCAATAAACAACAAAATAAAAGAACTCATAATAAGCCAACATAACACACAAATAATGCAAGAATACTATCTATCACTATTCTTAGCAGAATCCCTACCAAAAGAGTGGCGTTCTCTAGTGCAGGGCTATGGAATATCACATATATTTGCCATATCTGGTTATCATGCTGGAATCTTAAGTGCAATTAGTTTTTTTATGCTTGGTCTATTTTATGTTCCATTGCATAAAAGATATTTTCCATATAGAAATAAATTTTATGATTTAGGCTTCCTAGCACTTAGCATACTTGTCATATATTATCTATTCTTAACACAATCCCCTTCATATCTTAGGGCTATTGCATTGTATGGATTTGGGTTTTTGATGTTTATAAGAGGGATAAATATCTTAAAGTTAGAAACTCTATTTTGGTGCGTTGCTATACTCTTAGCATTATTTCCTAGCCTTATATTTTCATTGGGATTTTATTTTTCATGTATGGGAGTGTTGTATATTTGTTTATTTTGCAAATATATAAACTTAAAGAGTGGGATTATAAATAAGATTCTATATATCGCTTTATTTAATATTTTTATATTTATAAACATGGCTATTATTTCTTATTATTTCTTTAATGAATTTTCATATCTATCAATACTATCACCAATTTTTACCTTACTTTTTGTAGTGTATTATCCATTGGTTTTATTCTTGCATTTATGTGGCTATGGAGGGATTTTAGATTCGTATCTTTTAGCATGGTTGGCAATAGATATAAACACAATCACACTTACAAAAAGTTATGTGCTATTTTTAGCTACGAATCTCTTAAGCCTACTAGCTATAAAGTTCAAAAGTGCATTTTTTATGCTTTTTATTTTGAATCTTTTGTTTTTTTGTTATGCGGTTTTCTCTCAGATACAAACACTCCAATAAGCACAAAAATAACACCAAAAATCTGCAACAAACTAAGCTTATAATCAAGCACAAAAAATGCAACAACAATCGTAATCACTGGAGTTAAATACACATAAATATTTGCTGATACTGCACCTATTAACTTTGTAGCATAAAACCACAAAACAAAACAAATCCCAGTCGAAAAAATGCCTACAAACAATAAGTTTATCGAATTTATAAAATCCAAACTTTTATAAAATGCAAAATTAAAATCAAACACAAAAGACAATGGCAAAATTAACAAAAGCCCATAAAATAGAATCTTCCGCACACAAAAGATAATATTATAATGCAATAATTTAGCAATCAAAATAGCATACAATCCCCAAGATACGCTAGATAATAAAGCTAAAATATCACCCTTTAAATTAAAACTCAAAAAAGATTCAAAATTTAGCAACACTACGCCAAAAATCGAAATAAAAAATCCAACAAAAAATAATAAGTAAGGTTTTTCTATGCGTAAGAAGAATGCACATATACATGTCCATAAGGGCGAAGTGGCAATTATAATGCTCACATTTGAAGGGCTTGATATTTCCATGCTCAAATTCAAAAACAAATTATAAAACACAATTCCAAGCAATGAAGCAAGTAAAAATAATAGCTCTTCTTTAAGACTAAGAATCTTGCAAAATTTAGGATAAACAATAAGCAAAAACAAATATCCAATAAAACACTGCAAAACAAGCAATGTAAATGGATTAAAAGATTCTAATAATAGACTTGTTTGGATATACAAACTAGACCAAATAAATACCGATAAAAACGCTAACAAATGACCTTTAAGCATTGTTTTCCATGAGATATTTTAAATTTGCATGGAATCTTACTAAATAATCTCTAGCTAAAGGATAATCATCATAAATAAATCCCCACAATGCCCATATATAATTTGCTATTGCTTGCCCCTTTATCACGCTATCATACTTTATATCACCATACATTTGACATACTTTGTTAATCTCGCTCTCACACATAAGCAATTCTGATGTAAAATTCCCAAGTTCTAATGCAATAGAAGTAAATTCGGCATATTCAAAATCAATAAAACAAACATTATCCCCATCATATAAGATATTTGGCAATTGCAAATCCCTATGACACAACACACTAGGAGCGGTATCTAGCTCTTTTGCTATATTAAGCAGAAATCTCTTTTCTATTTTTGAAATTAGAATTACTTTAGCTTCTTGTTCATATTTTTTAATTTCATTTACAAGCGATAATTTTGGTATATAACTATAATCTTCATGTTTGATTTTATGCAATATATGCATTTGGCTTATTATTTTCTCCAAGACATTATCATTTAGCTCATTACATTTTAGATGATGATAACTCTGCAAAAAATCACTCAAACGAATCCCACTTTCATAGAACTCGCATTTTGGAGTGATGTTATATTTTTCTATAATCTCAAAAATTTGTCTTTCTTTTTTTCTATTTATTATTCTATCTATATCTTTATTTGCAATTCTAATTACTTTATCTTTGCCTAAGAATCTTATTTTGTAATTTATATTTGTAATTCCAGCTAACCTAGTAGCCTCTCCATTATCAGAACATGCTTGTGCTACTTCTTGTGGGGTTAGCATATTTTGTTGCAAGGCATCTTTAAAGCTATCTATTTCTACATAAAATTCTCCATTATCAAACACATATACTCTAGTGTATCTAAATAGCTCTAAAAATAAAGCCTCCCAATACTCATCATCACTACATTTAGCTAGAGATTCCAAGATATAAGGCATATCAGATTCATTATCAAAAAATGCTACACCATCTCCTAGTGAATTTGCACAATCAATATCAATATCTAAAAGCACACAATCGCTACTAGTAGCATAACCCCAGCATTTATCTTTGATTACTTGAGCCAATATTTGCGTAACGCCAAATCGTGCATGATTTAAAGGAGACTTAGTTAAATACAAATCACCATTTAAAACTAAAGTTCCCTTTTGTATGAAATCTTTTGCAAACTTTAATGAGGCAGCACTATTTTTACCTTCATAGTCTTCAAAAACTATTTTTGTAAAGCAAAGCTTCTTTTGTAGCTCATCAAAAGATTCATGCTTATACCCACATACAACAACTATATCATCAAAGCCATTGTCTAATAAAAGCTCAATATTGTGCTCTAAAATACTCTTACCATAAACCAATAAAAGTGGCTTTGGCGTATGCAAAGTCATAGGTCTTAGTCTGCTACCAAGCCCTGCTGCTAGAATTATAGCTCTCAAAATTATCCCCCTAAAATATCGCCTATATAATCTAAAATAGCTTCACAAGACTTACCTATGTTATAGACTTCATCTTCTCTCATTTGTTTATATCTTGCTTCTTCTTTTTTATAGTCTATATTGTCCATTAACTTTTTTAGGGATTCTAAACTACTTGCTCTTAAATCACTAAATACATACTCTCCATTTGCTAATTCGCTATCATTCATAGGATATGGCATAAAAAATAAACAAGGACGTAATGTAGTATAAGAAAAAAGCCTACTAGTAGAACTCCAATCAGTAATCATAAATGATATATTATTAAAAAAATCATATCCAATAGAATTATTGAAGCTAAATCTTTTTTCGTCTCTAAATCTGCTTAGTATAGTTTTATAATATGAATGATTATTAGAAAATGCTAGTGGGTGAGCTCTATACACAATATTAAAAGTTGTGTTTTTAAGCAACCATTCAATTATTAGAATCTCTAATCCTGCAAATATATTTACATTAGCTTTTCTATCATATTCTACATACCTTAATGTAGGTGCATAGCATATTGTATTAGTATCTTTAAAAGTATAATTTTTAATAGCATAATCAAGCTGTGGATAACCGCATTTTATAAGCTTATTTGAATCTTTTTCTTTAAATCCTTCTAATGCTCTCTTGCTAGGCACTAAAACCCCTGTATGATACTCCAAGTTCCCACAAGCACCATTTAGCCTATGTGGTAGATAGATTCTCTTTGCAGTCTTACTTAAAAATGTCTTATCTATCTTGCCTTCTAAATACCCAACCTCATCTGCAGTAATTATTAGATCAATGTTAGGTATATCCATATTTAGATAATATGTCTGATTATTCTCAACAATTCTCCAAGGTATAAACATGCTATGATGACCCTTCTTTTCAAACTCATCATTACATTTCATAGAATACACAACAATTACATTATATCTCTCCATTAACCTTTCTATTAGCTCACCATATTGAGATCTATAAGTTGGATAATATGAGACTATTACTATATTTTCCCTATCATTACTTAGCTTAGATTCTAACTCCTTTTTTGTAATACTTATAAATTTGTTTATTTGTTCTTGCACCAAATCAATCATACTAAATCTCCATCTAAAAACTCTAATATATTTTGTCTTCTGTCTTCAAATGTTTCACTAAGAGTTTGCACCACAGAATCTAACTCACTAATAGAATGTGCAACATACGCTATTTTTGGTAATAGTAAATCCAATTTATCATCACTTAAAGACACATTATCATATCCCGGATAGAAGAAAATTGCTGGTTTTAAAAACGCACAAGTAAAAGCAAGCAATCTAGCAGAACTATCAGTTATCAAAAAATCACACTCACTAGCTTCAGGCAAAGAATCTATTTGTTTTACATAGTGTAAAGAATCGCATACTATCTCATTATATTTTTGTGGAGTTTTTGTGCTTGGAAGATATAATATATTATTGCTTTTAGCTATATTTTGCCCCCCCCCCGCAGAGAATTTAGAATCTCAATATTTACAATATCATAACTAACCATGCAATTTGCATGAATAGTATCTGTCTCAAGCCTAAATGATGGTGCATATAAAATATCCATGAATATCCCCTAATATTTTAAGATCATAAATTCTAACCAAATTTTGTTTTTTAACCAAAAAAAGATAAAATCACGCATACTTTTTAAGATTTTTTTCAAGGATTTTTGGTGAATAACTTTATCTCTAAAGTTAGTAAAGGCATCATTGCAATACTACCTTTTTTACTATTGTTTTGGATTTTTTCATTTGTCTATGACTTTTTTGAGGCAATTTTCCACTCCGTATTTGGCATTACAAACTCGAATCTTTTTATCACCATAGTGATTTTTATACTTAGCATTTGTCTTTTATACTACATAGGACATTTGCTAGACAAGAATAAGGAATTTTTGCTAATTAGTATAACAGAGATGATAATTGCTAAGATTCCATTGGTAAAGAGTATATATTCAGGCATCAAAGAAGTGTTAAATATCTTCTCTGGCAAGGGCAAAGAAGGGTATCTTGGGGTAGCATATGTAAATGTAGGCACAATGGAGTTAATGGGATTTATAACAAAAGATGAAGGTGAGTTTTTTTGGGTATTTATACCAACAACGCCAAACCCAACTTCAGGATTCATCGCCAAAATAAGCAAAGAAAATATAAGAATGTCCAACCTATCTGTAAGTGATGGATTTAAGAAAATCATCTCTCTAGGCGTAAAGTGATGCTACAAAAAATAAAAGACTTTAAAGAGCTTGTAATGTTTGAGCATAGCATTTTTTCACTACCATTTATTTTCATTGCTATGATCACTGCACAAAATGGTTGGTTTGGATTCAAACTGCTTATATTTGGGATTATAGCCACATTAAGTGCCAGAAATTTTGCTATGGCATTTAATAGATATGCTGATAGGAAATTTGATATAACAAATCCACGCACACAAAATAGACCAAGTGTAGATGGCAGAATCTCACCTAATGGAATGCTAATTTTTATCTTGGTTAATGCGATAATTTTTGTGCTTATAGGATATTTTATAAATCCTCTGTGTTTTTATATTTCTTTTCCTATTTTAATAGTCCTTGCTAGTTATTCTTTAATGAAGAGATTTACATCAATGGCACATTTAATGCTAGGATTATCACTAGGATTAGCACCTATTGCTGGGGTGATTGCGGTTTTAGGATATGTGCCACTTTGGAGTGTGTATTTATGTCTTGGTGTGCTATTTTGGGTAGCTGGTTTTGATTTATTATATTCTCTACAAGATATAGCACATGATAAGAAAGAAGGTTTATATTCAATACCTAGCATATTTGGGGCTCAAAAAGCAATTTTAATTTCACGAATCTTCCATGTCTTTACAATAATATTTTGGGGTCTTTTTATTTATAATGCAAACTTAGGATTATATATGTATATTGGACTTTTAATATCTATGATTGCATTAACTTATGAGCATTATTTGGTGAGAAAAGACTTTAATAATATACCAAAGGCGTTTTTTGTTGTTAATGGTTATTTGGGTATTGTATTTTTAATATTCTGCATAATTGATTTGATTCTTTAAGGATTTGCATGGAAAAAAGTCGTCTTATAAATACAACACTAAACATACAATACGAACAAGCCCATATAAAAAGCGAAGAATGTGCCAAAGAATTCAACAAACTAACACAAAGCGATGAAGACCCAATAGGTGAATGGCTAAGAATCATGCGTGCTAAAAAGGGTAATTTTGATAGCGAAAATACAATTGTCTTAGAATTATTAGTAGAAATATACAGAAAGCTAGAGATTCTAGAAAACAAAATAGAAAAAAATCCAAAAACATACATACCACTAGAGTATTCATCAAATATATCTACAATAGGACATGGGTGTTTTGCACTAGAAGATTCAAATCTATTAGAAAATACGCTATATTATGGAAGAGTTGAGTTACCAACATTCCCAACAAGAATCGTTCCTATGTATTTTAAATACAACAAAGAACTAGCATTCATAGAGCAAATACACGCTAGAGACGAAATGGAGTGGGATAGCTATGTAGCAAGCAAAGAAAGAGCATTAATAAGAATGATAAAATCAGACAAAAAGGCGAATGTATGATAAATGAAGAAAACCTAATGTTATGGGTAGCAGTGGGTGCTGGAGCTATTCTAATATTATTAATTATATATTTATACATAAAAGAAAATGAAAGTACCAAAAGAACCAAAAGATATGAAAAATCAATAGAAGAACTAAACAAAGAAGTATATCGCCTACAAAAAAAAATAAAAAATACAGAAATGAATGTAGAGCAATTTAAATCAAATATAAAACAACAAATATACCAAGACATGAGATTAGAGATGAAAAATCTAATAGATTCAAACCTTCACTCATCAGTAATGCCACTAAGAAGCCAAATTGATTTATTGCAAAACCAACTTGAAAACTCTAAAGATATGCTTGAAAATAAGATATTTGGACTTGAAGATAGAATAAAAGAATTTGCCTACACACCTACGAATCCTACTAACATTGATGAGGGCAGAATTATTTCTATGTTTAAAGATGGTTGGAGTGTAGATTCAATAGCAAAAGAGCTAAGAATCGGAAAAGGTGAGGTAGAATTTACATTAAAATTTGCAAATTTAAATTAGGTGAAAGAAATGCAGTTTAAAATACCAGCAACAAGTGCGAATCTAGGACCTGGCTTTGATACTTTAGGATTAGCTTTAGGGCTTTATAATAAAATAACAATAAAACCAGCCAAGATTCAAAGCATACATGTAGAAGGCGAAGGCACAAAAAACACCAAAATAAGAGTTGATAACGCATTTGTCAAAATATTTAACGAACAGCTAAGAAGGCTAAAAATTGAAAAACAAAACTTCAAATTCACATTTGAAAATTCTATTCCTATCTCAAGAGGGCTAGGTAGCAGTTCTGCAGTTATAGTCGGTGCTATTAGTGCGGCCTTTAAAATTGCCAAAAAAGCAATAAATAAAGAAGAGATTCTAAATATAGCACTATATTACGAATCTCACCCAGATAATATCACTCCAGCACTTGTTGGAGGATTTAATGTATGTATGCTAATGCATAGACAAGTAAGATTTATAAACAAAAAATTACCAAATACAATAAAAGCCGTAATTGCAATCCCACAACAATCAATCTCAACACACCATTCAAGACAAACACTGCCAAAGAGATACTCGCAAAAAGATGCTATTTTCAACATATCGCATTCGACATATCTTGCTAGTGCCTTTTTTGAAGAAAGGTGGGATTTATTAAGAGAAGCAAGTATGGATAGATTCCACCAATTTTACAGAATGAAGCAAGTGCCAATCTTATTTGATTTACAAAAGACTGCACTAAATAATGGTGCTTTGATGAGCACACTATCAGGAAGCGGTTCTACATTTTTTAATTTATGTTATAGCGATGATGCAGATAGACTACATGCCGTGTTAGAAAATAAATTCAAAAACATAAAGATTCTAACACTTCCATTTGATAACAATGGCGTATCCTTTGAAGAATTTTAAGTTCTAAAGTGATATAATGGAGATTTTATGTCAAACCCTACTAGAATGTGTATAAAGTGCAGAAATAGATTGTTACAATGTGAGCTAATTCGCCTTCAATATATAAATTCAAAACTGATAAAGTTTAGCGGTTTTGGTAGAAGTTTTTACATATGCCACACTTGTAAAGAATCTAAAAATACTTCAGATATTTTGCTTAGGGTTTGCAAAATTGACAAAAAATACAAAGACCAAATAAACCAAGAATTAAAGGAGTTGTTAATATATGGATAAAATCCGTATTAGTCAAATAGCAAAAGAGCTTGGGAAGACAAGCAAAGAAATACTGCAAAAAGCACAGGAATTAGGACTAGAAGCAAAGACGGCGTCAAGTGCTGTTAGTGCAACTGAAGCAGAAGAGTTGTATAACTACATAATATCAGGCAAACTACCAGAAGGCAAAAAAAAGGCTAAAAAAGAGACAAAAGAAAAAGAAAGCACAAAGCCCAAAAAAGAAAAAAAGGCTAAAAAAGAAGAAGTAAAACAAGAAAAGCCAAAAGAAGAAGTAAAAGAAACAAAAGAGAAAGAAAAAGAAAAAAAACCATCTATTCCAGCTAAGAAAGAAGAAGTAAAAGAAACAAAAGAGAAAGAAAACCAAATAAAAAGAACTGGCTTAAGAATCGTCAAAAAAAGAGAACAAGAAAAGCCAAGCACAAATAACGATACAAAAAAAGAAAACCCAACAAAAACTCTACAAGACCTACTTGGCAACATAGACACAGAAGATTCTTACAAAAAAGACAAAAAAAAGAAAAAAGACAAGCATGTAAATCACGCCAAAAAACATAGCAATGATTACAAAATGGACTTGCTAGATAATAGAGAATTTAATTCAACTGATGACGATGAAGAAGAAGGCGTTATACTCTTTGATCTAAGCGTTCAAGATGAAGTAGATATAGATGAAGATGAAAATGAAAAGAAAGCAACAACCGATAGAATAAGGGTGCAACGGCACAATCCTTTCATGGAGCAAGGTAGCACAAGGCGTTCTAGCAGAAAAAAAGCACCAAAAGTGCAAAAAATCCAAGAAGCAGTAAGCGGTGTGGTAAAAATCCCAGAAGAGATTCGCGCATATGAATTTGCAGAAAAAGTAGGCAGAAGCATAGGAGAGGTAATAAAAATACTCTTCAACCTTGGAATGATGATAACCAAAAATGACTTCCTAGAAAAAGATGCAATAGAGATTCTAGCAGAAGAGTTTGGTGTTGAAATCGAGCTTATAAATACTGCTGATGAGCTTGATTATACACAGCTACATGATGATAATGATAAAGAAGAGCACCTAATTACAAGAGCACCTGTCGTTACAATAATGGGACATGTAGATCATGGTAAAACTTCACTGCTTGATTATATAAGAAACACAAAAGTAGCACATGGTGAAGCTGGTGGAATCACACAGCACATAGGTGCATATACAATCACAAAAAATGACAAAGAAATCACCTTTATTGACACTCCCGGACACGAAGCATTTAGCGAAATGAGGGCTAGAGGTGCTTCTGTAACAGATATAGCAATAATAGTAATAGCAGCAGATGATGGCATAAAACCACAAACCATAGAAGCACTAAACCATGCAAAAGCTGCAAAAGCACCTATTATAATAGCAGTAAATAAAATGGATAAGCCAGATGCAAATCCCGATAAGGTAAAAGCAGAAGCCGCAGAGTTAGGATTCACACCTTTAGAATGGGGTGGAGAATATGAGTTTGTGCATATTTCTGCTAAAACTGGTATGGGTATTGATGACTTATTAGAAACTATCTTGCTTCAAGCAGAGATAATAGAGCTAAAAGCAAATCCAAACAAGCAAGCAAGAGCAGTAGTCATTGAAAGTAGTCTAGAAAAAGGCAAAGGACCAGTAGCAACAATAATCGTGCAAAATGGAACTTTAAATGTTGGAGATAGCATTATTGCAGATACTGCATTTGGTAGGGTTAGAGCAATTACAAACAATCTTGGAGAAAATATAAGCAAAATAACTCCTTCTGGTGTTGGAGTAATAACTGGTCTTAGCGAAGTGCCTCCTGCTGGTTCTATACTTCTAGCAGTGGAAAACGATACAATAGCAAGGGATTATGCACAAAAAAGAGCAGCTCACTTGCGACAAAAAGAACTATCGCACTCAACTAAAGTATCTTTTGATGAACTAAGCTCAATGGTTGCAAAAGGTCAGCTAAAAAGCCTACCTGTTATTATAAAAGCTGATACACAAGGAAGTTTAGAGGCAATAAAAGGAAGTTTAGACAAGCTTCAAAACGAAGAAGTGCAAGTAAATGTGATTCATAAAGGTGTAGGAGGAATCACAGAGAGTGATGTTACGCTAGCTGGTGCTAGTAGTAATTGTGTGATTTTAGGATTCAATGTTCGTCCAACTGGAAGCGTGAAAAATAAAGCCAAAGAATTGGGCATTGAAATTAAGACATATTCGATTATTTATTCATTAATCGATGATATTAAGGCATTGCTTGGCGGATTACTATCTCCTGTGCTAGAAGAAGAAAACACCGGTCAAGCAGAAGTAAGAGAGACATTTAGCATAGCTAAAGTTGGCGTTATTGCTGGGTGCTTTGTAACTGATGGAGTAATCCAAAGAGGTATAAAAGTTAGGCTAATTAGAAATGGTGTTGTAATACACACTGGCAATATAGCATCGCTAAAGAGATTCAAAGATGACGCAAGAGAAGTTCAAAAAGGCTTTGAATGCGGAATTATGCTAGAGAGTTTCAATGATATACAAATAGGCGATGTATTTGAGACATTCAAAGAAGTGCATAAACAAAGAGAGTTAGATTGAAAAGCATAAAACTCCAACGCACAGAATCTCTACTAAAAGAAATAGTAGGGATAGCACTATCGCAACTAAATGATACAAGGCTAAGCTCTCTAAATGTAGTAGATGTGCAATGCTCTAAAGGCAAGTATAATGCACAAGTCTTCTTAAGTGCAGACTATGACGAAAAAGAACAAATAGAAATACTGCAACAACTAAAAAAAGCAAATGGGATCATAAAAGAGTATTGTCTTGAAGAGACTGGCTGGTTTAGGTGTCCGGATTTTAAGTTTATATTTGATAACACACTAGAACAACAAAACAAATTAGAATCTATATTTCAACAAATAAAGAGTGAAAATGATGATAAGCAATGAATTAGAAGCAAAAATAGAAAATCTCATAAAGTCACTAGAGTGTGAATTGTATGGAATTGACATTCTAAAAGAAAATGATAGCAAAATACTAAGAATCTATATTACAAAATCACCACAAGTAACGCTAGATGACTGCAAAGAAGTAAGTCTTGTGCTATCACCACTTTTAGATGTTGAATTAGAAAATTATGACAATTATTTCTTAGAAGTTAGCTCACCGGGGATTGAAAGAGTGCTAAAGACAATGGTGCACTTCAAAGGTGCAATAGGCGAAATGGTAAAAATAAAGACAATTAATAAGCACGAATATAAAGGCAAACTAATAAAAGTAGAAGCAGAATCTTTAGTTATAGAAGATGGAACAAAAATAGAGATTCAAGACATAAAAAAAGCACAAACATTTTTCATATGGTAGATGATAGCTTTTATTTAAATTTAGCGATAAATAGAGCATGGGAATATCAGTGTATAACTATCCCAAATCCAGCCGTAGGTGCTCTAGTCATAGATAAAAATGGGCAAATACTAAGCATACAAGCACACAAAGAAGTAGGCACACCTCATGCAGAGGTATTAGCCTTAAAAGAATCTTATATAAAACTAACCAACGATAATAAGATAGAAAACATTACAGATTCTGCTGAAATTCACAAATATCTGCTTAAAAATGCAAAATCAATCTTTAATGATATAACAATGTATGTTACACTCTCTCCTTGCACACATGTGGGCAAAACTCCTTCATGTGCAAATCTACTAAAAGAGCTAAAAGTTAAAAAAATCATAATAGGAAGTGAAGATATAAACAAAAATGCACAAGGCGGTGGAGAGCTATTAGAACAAAATGGGATAGAAGTTATATATGCATACAAACAACAAAAAATGCAAAAAGTAGCGCTAAAAGCTAAAGAGTTGCTATTGCCATTTATATCATTACAGAGTAAGGATTCTTTTGTGTTATTTAAGTATGCAAGCAGACTAAATGGTAGCATAGATGGGGGCAGAATAAGCAATGAATCTTCGCAAATATTTATGCACAACATAAGAACCAAAGTAGATAACCTGCTAATCTCTGGTAAAACCATAATGCTAGATAACCCAACACTAGATTGCAGATATGCTACTTTAGATAATAAAAAAGCACCAAACATAACAATTCTAACAAGAAATAAAAATCTCCCACAAAATGCACCATTATTTCACATAAATAGAGAAATTACAATCACAAATACGCCACCAAAGCCAAGTGGGTTTATTATGATAGAAGGTGGCATTAGTATGCTAGAGTCTCTAATAGATATGGTTGATATGATTTTATTGTTTTTAAGCCCTACAATCTCACAAAACACGCTAATACATACACTAAACTTGAATCTAAAGATTCTACATACATCAGAACTTGATGGGGATTTATTAATATGGTTAGCTAAAAAATAATGCTAACTCATCTCCCAAAAAATAATCACTTGCAATAATTTTGTTACCATTTTTATAAACTTTATTTTCTTGCAATAGCAATTCACACTTTTTAGAATCTAAAAACTTACAATCAACCCCAACTAAAGAGCGAAATCCCAAAAATAACCTCTCTAAGGCTATATCTTCTATGCTTAGATTTTCCACTCTTGGAGGTGTGCCTTTTATAAATGATTCTATTTTGGATTCCTCATAATATCTAGTGCCTTTTAGACATGATACAGCACCAGCACCAACCCCTAAATAATCAGCACCACGCCAAT
Organism: Helicobacter ibis; assembly: GCF_027859255.1. NCBI lineage: Bacteria > Pseudomonadati > Campylobacterota > Epsilonproteobacteria > Campylobacterales > Helicobacteraceae > Helicobacter > Helicobacter ibis. Next base: position 49,654 of record NZ_JAQHXR010000004.1, on the reverse strand, counting down.
ATGCTAAATTATGCTGACTTTTATAATATGAATCATTAATAACCCTCCCATAGTTGCTAACTTCATATTGTTTAAAGCCTGATTTCTCTAAGAGACTTCTAACAAAATGTCCCATACTATCAAATCCGCAAAACTCCCCTATAAACTCTTTTTTGTTTTGAGTAAAAAACCTACTTCCAGAATCTATGCTTAACTGATATGCTGAAATGTGATTAATATGTAGTTTGGAGGCTATTTTCACTTCATCTTCTAAAGTTTCTCTAACACAAAGTGGAGTGCCATAAATTAAATCAATACTAATATTGCTTAATCCTGCACTAGTAGCAAAGTCTAAAGCATGAAAAATAGAATCTCTACTATGATCTCTCTCCAAAAACTCTAACTTTTCTTTATAAAAACTCTGCACACCAAGGCTAAGCCTATTTACTCCAAGATTTTTTAGGTGAAATATCCACTCTTTAGTGCATGAATTTGGATTTGCCTCTATGTTTATCTCACTATTTTCTATAAGATATGGATTAAAAGTCTCAAAGATTCCATTGTATAAATTATAATCAACAACACTAGGCGTCCCACCACCAATATAAACAGATGTAATTTTGTAGTTTTCTTGTTGTAGTTTAGATCTTAGAGTATCTCGCAAGAATCTCATATAAGATTCTTTTAGATGATTTTTATTTATTTTTGAATTAAAGGCACAATAGCCACATTTACTATCGCAAAATGGTATATGAATATAAAGTGCAATTTCCAAAGAATCTCCAAAAATGCAAATTATATCCAAATACCTAAAATCAAATACTAAAATATATAGCTAAAGCAGTAACCAAGAATCCAAGCAATACAGCAATCATAGAACCTTTTCTGTCTTTTTTGCAAAATGCAGTTATAAACAATCCAGAAATATATAATAAAACTAATGCAACAGAAAATGCTATGGCTAAAATATCAAAATAATACTTGCCAGCTGCCTTGTGTAGTAGCAACACCACACCATATAAGTTTCTATCTATCGTTTGTAGCGTATAGCCTTCATTGTCTTTATTCTTTAATAGCACCACTTGATATTTTAAATTCCCCATGCTATGAGCACCTTTAGCAAACCTAACTTCAGTATTGCTAGGTATTGCTAGATTGTTCTCTTTAAGTGTATTTAGCATGATTTCTTGAATCTTTTCTGCGTTAATTTCTGAATTGATAGCTACCTTATTTATCTCTGCACCTGCATTTTGACGATAGTCAAATATATATCCAACACCAGTGATTGCATATATTAGTGCCATTGGTATAAAAAATAAGCTAACATATAGATGAATCTTCATCCAAGACTTATTGCTGATTAACTTTTTCATTTTAATTGATATTAAAATTCAAACTTATAGTTAATCCACATATTTCTGCCTTCATAGTAGTCTTTATAACTATTTACATATGCTACATTGCCATTATTTAAATACTCATGTGGAACAAAGAAATCTCTATCAAACAAATTATTAATGGCCAAACTAATGCTTGAAGACTTTGATAACTTATAACTCATACCCAAATCAACAACATAAAAATCTTTATACTTATCTAATCCCAGTATAGGTCGATTCCCACCACCTTTAGATTTAGCTAAAGTATCATATCTACCTGTTGCTTTAATATATGAGCTAAGCTTACCACTAGTGTAATTTAATTTCAAAATTGCTGTGTGTCTAGGAGCATTCTCAACCCTATCTCCACCAAGGACATTTTTTATCCCATCTTTATATTTTTTATCCAAAAATGTATAAGAAACATTTGCACTAAAGCCTTTATACTCTCCACTAGTTAGTGCAACCTCAACTCCTAAAGCCTCATTTCTACCTCTATTTACAGAATAATAACAACCAGTATCTACAGAACATTCTGCACCATTTGGCAACATAGCTTGATAATCATACATTTCACTTGATATCTCATCTCTAAACTCGGTTTGAAACGCTGTAATACTTACATTTCCATAATGATTAAAATCAAATATAGTTCCCAATTCATAGTTAATACTAGATTCTGGCTTTAAATTTGGATTCCCATAGTAGCCTAAACTATATTCTCCACTAGTTAGCACTTTTGCTTCTGGTGTTTTATAGCCCTTTGCTACCCCACCTTTTAAGGTTATATTATCAGTTAGATGATATACCAAATATCCTCTAGGTATGAATTCCCCATCAAATAAATCACTCTTTGCATATCTCAAACCACCAGTTAAAATAAGAGAATCTGTTATGTAATATTCTGCTTCAGCATATGGAGAAATTGTTGTTTGATCTTGATCTTTACCTTGCAAAGCTCCAGCACTAGAAGCAAAAGTTACGAAATTTTCATACATAAATTGTGCTCCAGCACTTAAAGACATGCCACCAAGATTCCCCATACTAATTGGGATTATTGCCTTGCTTTCAGCGATATAGACTTCACTATCCAATCTTGCACCTTTACTTACAGCACCATTACCTGCAATAGAGCTACTACCGACCTCGCTTGTTGTTTGTGATTGCAGATATGTATTTAGCGTCCCAAAGTGATAATATCCATCGTGATTTAATAGTAAATTATTCTTTCTATACTTTTTATTTACCGCTACACTTTTACCTGAAGTATTGTTTGTAGCTGTTTTTTGAAAATAATGCTCCGCATCAAAATACATATTATTTTGTTCATTTATAGTCCAATTAAGTCTTGTGCCTATATTACCCATATCAAATGCACCGGGAGAATGACTAGGATATGCTGTGTTTGGATTGCTTAGATCTGTCTGTGTAGGCCATTTTAGATTGCTCTTTTCCCTTGTTTTATATTGACCTCTTAGTGAAAGAGATAGTGTATCTTTTAGCAATGGAAATGCCAAATAAGAATTTATACCTTTATAATTCCCATATAAATCTGGGTGCTGTTGAAACTTTGTATCAAATGAAATTGTCCCTGTTACTTCACTTGGATTCTTCTTTGTGATTATATTTACCACACCACCTACAGCATCTCCACCATACAAAGTAGAAGCAGGACCCTTTATAATCTCTATTCTCTCAATCATAGCTAGTGGTGGCAAATATGCATTATCAGCTTCTCCAAATCCATTGCCTTGGAATCCTCTAACTGAATTTTGCCTCTTGCCATCAACTAAAACAAGCACATAGTTTGAACCATAACCCCTAATATTAAACGAGTAAGTTCCAAGTTTAGATACACTAACATCAACCCCTGGAACATCTTTTATGGCATCTGCAATATCAGCCACTGGTCTATTTTCCAAGTCTTCTTTTGTGATTATAGATATACTAGCAGGTGCATCTTTTACATCTTGCTCAAATCCAGTAGCACTAATTACTGAAGTATCTAATCTATACTCATTTGCATAAACATTGGCAGATAAAATACCAGCTAATGAAACACAGACAACAAGTTTTTTCATTTCCATTCCTTTTAATTCTAATAATAAGAATGGATTTTATTTACTATTTGTTTAAAAATATATAAAAATGAAAGTTAATCTTAAAATTGAAATTATTTATACCAATTTCTAAGTTTTCTATCTAAATTATAAGATACTCTAAAAAGGGCAGGGACGATTAATAAACTAAGAATCATTGAAAATACAAGTCCTCCTATCATAGCAATTCCCATTGGAGATTTAATACCACTTCCAGCTCCACTTGCTAATGCTAAAGGCAACATTCCAAAAACCATAGCAATGGTAGTCATCAGTATTGGTCGCAACCTTTCTTTGCCAGCCTCACAAATAGCCTGTGCAATCTCAATGCCAGATTCTATCTTTTCGTTTGCTACATCAATTATAAGCGTAGCATTTTTTCCAACCAATCCCATTAAAAGCATAAGCCCCATAACACTAAAAAGACTGATAGATTCACCACTTATAAAAAGTGCGAAAAATGCTCCACTAAAGCTAAGTGGCAAGGTTGTTATTATAATTAATGGTTGCAATAAAGATTCATAAAGTGCTGCTAAAATTAAATATATAAGGATAAATGCCATACTCATAGCAACGATAAATGCTTCATTTGTCTCTTGCATATACTTTGCATATCCTTCAATTTTATATCTAACCCCATCTAATAGCCATGAATCTGTATTGTTTTCAACATAACTTGTAGCCTCTCCAAGACTTATTCCATTACCCAAATTAGAATACACCATAATACTTTTCTGTCTATCATAATGCTTTATAGAAGTAATAGAATCTATTTCTTGTATATCAACTAAGCCTTCTAAAAACACTATATCTCCTCTTTTATTCCTTAAAATCAATCTTCTTATATCATTTATATTTGACTTTTGTGTGCTTAGAAGAACTATGTCATATTCTTTTCCATTTTCTTTAAAATAAGATATAGCATACTCCCCGCTAAAAGCATTGCTAACTGCTAGTGCAATTTCTTTTGCACTAAAGCCATATTCATTAGCAACACTCTGCTTTATATCAAGCCTTATTTGCGGTGTTTTGGGCTTTATGTCAGTGTGTATATCACTATATTTACCACTACTTTGCATAAGAGATTCTAGTCTATTTAGGCTTTCTTGTAATTTTTCATCACTAAATGAATAAAGTGCCATCTGAAAAGGTGAATCATCTTCGCCAAGACTAATTTGTGGAATCTCAATTAGCGTAATATCCATATCAAGCTTGCTAGAATATGGCTTATATACTTCTCTTAGAGATTCCATTATCTCTTGCAAACCTCTATCTCTTTTATTATATGGTGTTAGTTTTACATAGATTTTCCCTTCATATACCTTCCTCTCTTGTGTGAATCCTATATTTAAAATGCTATACTCAACTTCAGGCAACCTATCCAAATAAGCTTGAATCTCCAAAGATTCTTCTTGCATTTTTTCCATTGAAATTCCGGGCTTACTTACTAATCTTATATCAAACTCTGCTTTATCTTCAGAGGGTAAAAACTCAACTCCAAGCCTAGAAATTAACAATAAAGAGCTAACAAAAGCTAAAAACACAAGCAAAATAACACGCCAATTATTTCTTAATACAACCTGCAAGATTCTGCTATAAAACTCTTCAATATTGGTAAAATACTTTTCTGTATTTGCGTAGAATCTGCTTTTTTGTGTAGTTATGATTCTTGCTGATAGCATTGGGATTAATGATATAACAACAAAATACGAAATAATAATTGAAGCTGATAGACTAAGACCAAAAGACACAAAGAATCTCCCAGTAACTCCACTCATATTTGCAATTGGTATAAATACAGATAATAGCATACACGATATAGCAATTAACGCAAAAGATATCTGCTTAACACCTTCATATGCTGCTTCCCTTCTTTCCATTCCTTGTTCTATTTTTTTATATATATTTTCAATTACAACAATAGCATCATCAATAATAATACCTATTGCAAGAGTAATTGCAATCATGGTAGCTAAATTTAATGTCATACCAAAGAAATAAAGACAAGCAAACGCACCCATAATTGAGATGGGCAAACTAAGTGCCGCTATTAGCGTTACAGAAAGATTCCGTAAAAATACAAACACTATGAAAACGGCCAAGAATGCACCTAAGAACAAATCAAATGAAACAGAATTTATGGTATCTTGTATATAATTTGTCGTATCTCTAACGATTGTTAGATCATAATCACTACTTATACTCCGCAAAAATGGAAGGTTCTCTAATAATCCCTCTTTAATTTCAATTTCATTTGCACCAGATATTTTTTGTAGCTCTAATAAAATCCCTTCACTTTGAATCTCGCCATCTGCTAAACTTGAGAAACTTCTCCTCTCCTTTGTTGAATCCAAAATTACAGCAATATCTCCCAGCTTTATGCCATTTGCGACAACTATATTTGCTAATTCTTCTACTTTATCTTTATCACTCTTACTTAGAATCTTCCACTCTTTATCTTTAGAGATTATTTTACCGCCATCTAGTTGGATATTTTGGGCATTTATCGCTTGTGCTATATCTGTATATGTTAGGTTGTATTTGCTAAGTGCGTTATTGTTTGGCTTTATTTTTATCTCTCTTTCCAAAAAGCCAACCATATTCACACTTCCTACACCCTTTATCCTCTGCAAAAGTGGCTTAATATTCAAATCAGCATAAGTATTTAATGCTAACAATTCTTTGGTGTTTGTGATTTTATGTTTAGGAGATATAAACAAAGATACAACAGGTGCTCCTCCTACATTATATTTTTCTATTATTGGAGAGTCTATATCATTATCCAAACTTAGTCTTGAGATTTTATCCCTTACATCATTTGCGGCAATTTCTATCTCTTTAGTAAGTTCAAATTCTGCAACAACAATGCTCACATTATCGCTACTAGTCGATGTTATCTTTTTTAGCTCATCAATTCCACTTATTGCTTCTTCTATCTTTTCTGTTACTTTGCTTTCTACTATTTCTGCATTTGCACCTTTATATATTGTTGTTATAGTAATTATTGGCACATCTACATTTGGATATAAAGATACGCTCAAGTTTTTTAGAGCATTAATCCCAAAAAACACTAATATTAATGCAAAGCTAAACACCAAAATCGGACGAGAAATAGCTAATTTCATGGTTGTATAAATCCATCTCCAAAAATACCACTAGGTATAGATTCTAAAAACTCCCCTTCGGCTATTGCCTTTTTTGTTTTATCATTTATACTTGGATATATTTTATTTATAGTAATTGGATTTTTGCTTATATTATTTTCTAATTTATTGCCAACTTTTACTTGTGTAAAATACTTAGAATCAAATTCTATTAAAGCCTTTTTTTCTTTAGATTCTAAAATAAATAGCTTACTAGATATAGCACCAATGCCATCGCCAACTTCTACAAATTTTTCTGAAATCACACCACTAAATGGAGCATAAAGGATTGATTTTTCTAATAATTCTTTTTGTAGCTTATAATTAGATTCTGCTTTTTTTAGCTCATATAGACTTGTTTTATATTGGGTTGCGATTTTTTCAAAGGTATTTTTATCTATTGCTTCTTTTGATTTTTCATAACGCAAAAATTGATCTTTTAAAAAGCTATGTTGTATCCTAGCCCCCTCCAAAAGTGCCAATGACACTTCTACACTAGCTTTTAAGTCATCATTTTTTAAAGCCAATAATTTATCTCCCTTTTTTACATGGCTTCCTACATCTACAAATATCTCTTTTATAATTCCACTACTAGATAGACTTAAAGTTGCCTTTTTTATCGGTTGTATATGGAATGTAGCATAAATCCCCTCACATAACGCTACGCCAAAAAACATAACAAAAACAACAACATATCTCACAAATACTCCTCTAAATTTTCCCCATTTACATACAAGAATTTCGCCTTTTGTATCTCATAGGAAAAATAAGATTCATCAAAAAAAAATTGTGCATTAAACAATGATGTTAGGGAGCTTAAATACTCTGTATAGTCTATTAGTTGAGCATTGAATTTTTCTCTTGCATAGCTATGAGATATTTGTGCTGATTTTAGTGCTGAAGTTGCCCATTTTATCTTTTCTTTGGCTGAATGGAGGGCATTTTTGGAAATTATTCTATCTTTATTATTTTTATCTACATTATATGCATACTCTGTATTTGCTGCTAGTGCGTTTAATCTAGCACTCTCTTTAGCAAAAGAAGTAGCAAAAGAATCAAAAATAGTAAAACTAACACTAATACCAAATACATTTTGATACTTTGGATCTTGTATATCAAAGCTAAATGGCAGTGTAGGTATGTTGCGTGTGCCATAGTTATAATTTGTGTATTTATTAAAAATAGTTATTGTAGGCAGATATGTGTATAGATTCTTAGAAGATTCAACGCCCCTTACATAATGTCTCTGTGATAGCAAATAATTTGGTAGCTTATTATTTGCTTCAACTTCCTTTAGCTTAGAATCCTTATTTATATCAACAATCTCTATCCCACTAAGAAGGCTCAAATTCTCCTTATATATGCTTATCTCCACCTTTATATTTTCTAAGTTATAAGAATTTTGCAAAAATTGCGACCTTATTGCCTCTAAGCTATCTTGTTGTATCAATCCAGCATCATATAAAATATCTTGTTTTTTTAGATTTTCTTGCAACTCTAATTGTTGATTCATTAATGCTTCTTGCTTACTTTTTGCAATAAGCAATGAATAATACTTGGTTATTATTTCTAAAAATACCTTCTCTTGCGTGTCTAAATAATCAAAATAAGAAGATTCTACTTTTGAATCTTGAATTTTTATTTTTCCTTCTCTTTTAAATCCATCAAATAAATCAAATGAACCCTCAACAAAGAATCCCTCTGCCTCTTTAGGATAGAATAAATCAGCATTTGTGGTATTTTGATAGTTATAACCAGCAGCTATTTTTGGGAGATAGTTAGAATATAGTGCATTTTTTTCTTGCTTTAGTGCTTGATGTTGGGCGATTTTTGCTTGTATTAGGGGATTATTTTTTGCATTTTGTATAAGTTCATACAGACTAGATTCAGCAAAGCAATTAACAATAAAACAAAAAAGTATCAATATTCTAAACATGTATTTCCAAAATGTTTCTTTGATTATTGCTAAAATATGCTTAATTAACACTATAGATCTTATCCGGCCTTATCTTAAATATTTTGTTCAATTCATCATAGATAACAAAACACAAATTCATACACAAGTTTGCCACTGATTTGTTTTATTTAATACCCTCTAGCTCTAAAACTTATTTACTTAACCAAAAAATTCATAAAAAATAGAAATCTACTATAAAATCCTACCAACCCCAGCAACCTCGAAATGTATTCGCATAAAATCCAAACTCCACAACCTCTTCTCTAATTTCAAAATTAACACTACCCAAAATCACATCACAAAACTTATTGGTTCATTTCTCATTTGCAAAATCTATAGTCTTTCTTTATCGATTATATACTTATTAATCAACTAAGACTATTTTAACTCCCACAGCTAGAATCATAAATTTTTATAATAAACTTCTTGCCATCTTTATAGAAAAATGCAGGGAACTCCTCATTGCTTACAATTCGCAAAAGATTAAATTGAGATTCCAAACTCTTTGTTATATCTAGCTCACTTGAATCTTTTGTGCGTTTTTGATAAAAGCTCTCCTCTCCAACTTGCTTTTTAGATTCTATATTCGGATATTTGTCTAAAAACTCTAAGCACATTTTTTGACACATTCTAGCTTGAAGCTCTCGCAATTCATCATAGAGTTCACCACCTTTAAGCCTTAGCATATCTTGCAGATAAATATCCCCACTATCTATGCCACAATCTGCTTCAAATAGGCTAAAAGTTATCTCACTCTTACCCTCTAAAACCTGCCAAAACATCGGCGACCAGCCCTTGCCCTTTGGCAAAGAAGAAGCATGGATCACAATATTATGTTTATTTGTATCTAAAAACTCTTTAGGAATTATAGAATGATAAGAGAGGATAAAGACAATCTCATAAGATTCCACAAAATATTTATGAGAGAAATACAAAGGACATTTAAGATTTTCTGCTAACTCTCTAGCATATGGGACAAACCACTGACTTTTAGAGGTTAGGATTGCAACTTTCATGCAACCCCCCTAAAAGACCTATAAGAGAGATTAAACCTACTAAAGCTTAATAGTCCCCCCCCCCCCGCAGATAAATCAAGCTTAACAAAAGACATTTCTTTATTTTCTTGTATTTCAAAGCCAAAGCTCTCATATAATTTTAATGCTCTTTTATTTTTCGTATATACACTAGAATACAAGGTTTTAACTTTTAGAGTATTTTTTGCATAATCTAATAAGTGTTGCATAAGAATCTTCCCATAGCCTTTAAGATTTGGATTAGCATAGATTCCAAACTCACAAGAATCCGAATTTATATCAACAAAATACACAACTCCAATTGCAACATCACCGCTATAAACCAAAAAATATTCTTTATCTTTTCTATCTTTTAGACTTTCTATAAATTTATTATGAATCTCCCACGAGAAATTCTTTGTCTTCATAAATTCACATACTCTTGCATCATTCCTCCAAGCAAATATAATTGCAATTTCATTAATATCTAGCTCGCTAAAAGACTTAAACTCTATTTTGCAATGATTAACCAATCTAATAAGCATAAAAGATTCTACACTTGATAACCCAACTTGCAAACCACGATATTTCGCATTTAGCTCTATTCCCGTTAGACTTCTTGGATGAGGATATTCACATAATTCTGACTTATAAAGATTCATAGCATTTATTTTTAACTCTAAAGTATCACTAATGTCAAAAAACACATTTGGAGAAAAGCTATGTGGATACTTCCACTCTGTTGATGATAAAACTTCAAAGCTATATATTTCTCTAACACACTCATCTCTCATTGGTCTAGTTGCCGTAAGAACTGCTTGAAATGTGATTTTATGGTCAATATTTAAATCAGATTCATAATGCGTAAAGATAATATCTGGTTTTGTTTTTTGCTTTATTTTTTCAATACTTTTTATAATCTCTAATAAAGGCACACTATCAAAGGCATTATCAGGGAATCTTTCTCTAAAAACTTCACTTATGCCAATGCTTTTATTTGCCTTATAAAACTCATCATCTAAGATATCATAAGATTCTTGTGTAATATCACTCCTCTTAACTGCTCTACTACTTTTGCCCTCTCCAAGAACCAAAGTATAAGCCCTATGTCCTTCTTTTATCATTCTAGCGATAGTGCCAAAACAACCTAGCACCTCATCATCAGGGTGTGCTACTACAATTAATATGGTTTTATTTCTCATAAATTTTAAATCTCCCAGATATTGTTTTTCTATTTCTTTTAGCTTTATAAAATTCTATTTTAAAGTTACCAAGCTCAATGAAAGCTCTTGGATAAGTAGGTGCATCAAGCATTCTAATAAAGTCATATATAGAATCTAAATTTTTATTATTAATAGTTAGAATATTGCTCTCTTCTCTTTTTCGTCTTTTAAATATCTCCACATCTCCAACTTGCTTTTTAGGTTTTGGATTATTTTTTAAAATATATGGAATCATGTGGAAAAATATAATCTTAGAAGCTTTTTTATAGATTTCTTTAGCACTACCTTTAGAAATATCCAATTTGCTTTTTAGATAAATATCCCCACCATCTAAAATATCATTAACCTTTAGTGCAGATATTTTTGTGTGTTTTATTCCCATAATTATTAGGTTTTGCAATGGACTGCCACCTCTACCATAAGGCAAATCACTCATATGAAATACAACACAAGAAAAGTTTTTATAAATTTCAGATTCTATTTTCTCTGACCAATGAGGAAAGAAAATATATTTAGGATTTATCTTATGAAGATTTTGCAATGTTAAATCTTGCGGTTGTGTAATTAAATGTAATTTGTAATTTTTGCAAGAATCTTGTAGCTTGTAGAAGTTTTTTATATTCCATTTCTTTAGAGTTGCGATTACTATAACTTTCATTACGCAACCAAAGAACTAGAAAATGGAGCTACTAGGAGATTATTACCCCCCCCCCCACTATAAAACACGGAATCTAGCTTTATTAGATTCATCTTTTTATTATTTATTATTTTTTTACAAACATTTTTAAATCCAAATTTACTATACAAATTTATAGCTTTTATATTTTCACTCTGCACTTGTGCTTTTAATTCTTTTACTTTTAGAGTATTAAAAGCATAATCCAACAAAGTCTCCATTAATATCACTCCATAACCTTTAAGATTCGGATTAGCATAGATTCCAAACTCACAAGAATTGCCAATTTGTATATTTATAAAATCTATAACTCCTATTGGAATTGCACCCTTATACACTAAGAAATATTCTTTATTACAAGTAGTTTTTAAACTCTCTAAAAACTCCAAATGCTCCTTGGGGCTTATTAGAGCATTATACATAAAAGGAGCTACTTTTGGACTATTACGCCATGATAGCACCATTATAGATTCTTCACAACTTAGCTTTGTAAAGTTTTTTAGCTCTATCATTTATAAATCTCTACTAAATACAGAGAAATCTTACTCATTCCGCCACTAGCTACCAAGATTCCTATGATTATTAACAAACTACCAACTATAAATTCAATCACTCTAAAATATCTCTTAATTTTATTTAATGCATTAAAGGCATATCCTATAAAAATAGAACACAGCAAAAACGGAATACTAAACCCTAAAGTATAAACCACCATAAGCCAAATACCTCTCTCACCCTCAAAAGAAGCCAATGATATAATACCAGCTAATATCGGACCAACACAAGGTGTCCAACCAAAGCTAAAACTAGCGCCAAGTAAGAATGGAGTTAAAATATCCTTTGCAAACGAAAATTTCTGTAATTTTGTAAAATCAAAAGTCTTTTGTCTTTGTATAGATGGTATTTTAATAACATTCATAACACATAATCCAAAAATTATTAAAATACCACCAGCAACATATGAGACATAACTGCTAAGCAAGATTCCACCACTTAAGATTCTAGCACTAACAGCACCCAAAAGAACAAATACAATCCCCATGCCAAATATAAAAAATATGGAATTCCTAAGCACAAACAAACGCGACTTAAAAGATAGAACTTCAGAATCTTTTAGCTCATTAATAGAAATATTAGAAACATAAGAAAGATATATAGGTATAAGCGGTAAAACGCAGGGACTAAGAAAAGTCAAAATCCCTGCAACAAGACTAATTAAAATTGGAGCTTCACCAAATAGCCCAACCAAAGATTCTTCCATAATTATCCTATCATACTAGGTAGCCATAGCGAAATTGCTGGTATATATGTTATAAGTATAAGCCCAACCAATAACACACACAACCAAGGTAGGACCGATACTACTACCTCTTTTAAACTAAGTCCAGTTAAAGAACTTGCAACAAACAAATTAAGCCCAACAGGAGGAGTTAGCATACCAAACTCCATATTTACAATCATAACAATCCCAAAATGTATAGGATCAATCCCTAAAGACACAGCAATAGGTAGCAATAATGGCGTCATAATCATGACAACAGAGCTAGGCTCCATAAACTGTCCCATAACAAACAGCACTAAATTTACCAATATTAAAAACATCCACCATGTCATATTTATGCTAACTAAATATTCAGCAATTATATGCGGAATCCTCTCGCTTGTTAAAAAGTGAGCAAAAACGACAGCAAAGCCAATGATAAAAAAAATCATAGCAGTAGTAATTGCTGCATCTAAAAATACTCCATACAAGTCTTTAAACTTAATATCTTTATAAATAAATACAGATACTATAAACGCATACACGGCACTAATCCCAGCAGCTTCAGTAGCAGTAAATACACCAGCATAAATACCACTAATTACAACTACTACAATTAATAATGCCCAAAATGCTTCTTTAAACTTCTTTATCCTCTCTTTTAAACTAGCAGGTTTTGTAGCGGTAAATCCGAGTCGTTTCGCTCCAAAATAAGCATACAACATCATCATTCCTCCAACTAGCAATCCAGGAATCACTCCTGCGATAAAGAGCTTTTCAATGGATACTTCAGCAGTTACTCCATATACAATCATGACAACAGAAGGCGGAATCAAAATCCCAAGACTACCAGCAGAAGTAATAGCACCAACAGAATAGCTAGTAGGATAACCAGCCTCCTTTAATGCCAAAAACATAACAGAACCAATTGCAACAACCGTGGCAGGTGAGCTACCGCTAACAGCAGCAAAAATAATACAAGCTAAAATCGCACTCATAGGAAGCCCACCGGGCAAATGCCCTACAATACTCTTGGCAAACTCAACGATTCTATGTGCACTACTTCCCTTACTCATTAAAGAGCCAGCTAGTATAAACATAGGGATAGCCATTAATGCAGGCTTTAACCCATTTAGCATAATCTCTGGCACTCCAAAAATATCATAAGAGCTAAAAAGTAGCATCGTAGCAACAGCACTAACTCCAAGCGATATAGCAACCGGCACTCCAAGTAATAAAAGACCAAATAACAAAATCAATAAAAATGCAACACTCATCTTTAACTCTTTAATCTTTTATTACAGAATCTCTTATAATTTCAGCTTCAGCACTTTTTACAACCCTATCTGAAGGCAAGAAAGAGACTTCATATATTTTTTCCGCACTTCTATATGTCGCACCCAAAAAAGAAATAGGCAAACATAATAAAAACACCCACAAAGGCACACTATGCAACGCTTCACTCATATAGCCAATCTCATAATTTAAATAACAAACCATAACACTTGCATAACACATAAATCCCAAAAATACTACACATAAAATATGGCTACATATTACGCATGTCTTTGCAATAGAATGTGGAAACTTCTCTATTAGCATAGTAACTGATATATGAACACCCTTTCTAAAGCCATATGCAGCACCAAAGAATGCTGACCACAAAAAACAATACCTAGCAACCTCTTCTGCCCATGTAAGAGAGCCTATCTCTGGGAAAAACCCAGCAGCATAACGCATAAATACATTAATCGCAGTTATTACAACTCCAACTGCCAACCCAACTACCGCAACATTTTTATTAATTGAAGCAATAATCACATCTAATATTTTGAAAATTTGTTGAACTTTTTGATTATTATGAACCCATAAAAAGGGCTTTTTAACAATACCTAAAATACCCAAAACTCCCCCTATTTAGTATTTAAAGTCTTTTCAATCAAATCTTTGCCAACTAAATCATAGAATTTAGGATAAATGGAAATCATCAAATCCTGCCATTCTTTCTTTTGCTCATCTGTTAGCTCATATACTTTTGTGCCTGTTTTATCATCATTTTTAAGTCTATCTAATAAAACTTGCTCTTCTTTAGCACTCTCTTCTCTTTCATATTCGGTAGCTTCACTCATAGCAGTTTTAAATACTTCTTTTAAATCATCTGGTAGTTCTTGCCAAAACTTTTCACTTGCAACAACCAAATATCCTAAATACCCATGATTTGACATAGTAATAGAACTTTGCACTTCATAGAATTTAGAATTATAAAGATTTGATAATGGATTTTCAGCTGCATCAACTACACCTGTTTGAAGTGCTGAATAAACTTCACCAAATGGCAATACTTGAGGGATTGCTTTAATGGCTTTTGTTTGTTCCTCTAGCACTTTAGAACTCATAATTCTCATTTTTTGCCCTTGTGCATCTGCTGGCTCTATAATTGGCTTTTTATTTGTGCTAAATTGCTTAAATCCCGCGTCCCAATAATCTAATGCAACATATCCTTTAGCATTTATCACATCTTTTAGAATCTGACCTACTTCACCATCCATTACCTTATGTAAATGTTCTGTATCTCTAAATATAAAGGGAACATCCCACAAATTAAACTCCTTAGCAAAAGGGGCAAATTTTGAAAAACTAGGAGCAGCTAGTTGCACATTGTTTCTCTTTAGCTCTTGGAATACCTTATCATCATCTACAAGTTGTGCTGAAGGAAACACATGAACAACGATTTTACCATTGCTTAGCTCTCCAACTCTTTTGGCAAAAAAATCAGCTGCTTTGCCCTTAGGAGTATTTGCACTAACAACATGTGCAAACTTTACCTCATAAACCTTATCTCCATTAGCACTAGCACTCTTATTGGAATCTCCACCACACCCAACTAAGAATGCAAGACAAAAAACACCTACAAAAGATACAAGAATCTTTTTCATAAATACCTCCATAAAATTATTAGATTCTTAATTTTATAAAAAGTAAAACTTAAAATATTAAATTTTAATTTCACTTAATAAAACTATAGAATCTAAATGCTACTTTTTGAAACTATTTATAATTTGAAATTGCTCTATCTAAAATCTCTTTAGCAGCGTCTAAATCTTTATATTCCTTTACTTTCACCCATTTATTAGGCTCTAGCATTTTGTATGTTTCAAAGAAATTTCTGATTCTATCAAGTGTGATTTTTGGCAAATCTTCTAGGCTTTTTATATTGTCATATCTAGGATCAATCTTAGAAATAGGCACAGCAATTAGCTTCTCGTCCATTCCGCTTTCATCTTCCATGATTAAAACACCAATCAATCTAGCTTTTATAACGCTTCCAGCTTGAAGCGGATATTCATTAATCACAAGCACATCAGCAGGATCGCCATCATCACTTAGAGTATTAGGCACAAAGCCATAGTTTGCAGGATAAAACATAGCACTATACATCACTCTATCTACTACAACTGCACCACTATCTTTGTCAATTTCATACTTTATATTACTTCCATAAGGAATTTCAATTACAACATTTAGCTTACTAGGATTCTCACCTACTTCAATTTTACTTAAATCCATTTTGTCTCCTTAAATTTTACTCTTAATAAAGCGTTCCATTTCGCTTACTATCTCTTCGATAGTTCTTTCACCATTAATTTTATGTAAGATTCCCTTTTTGTTATAAAAATCTTGTATATCTTTTAATGGCTCTAAAAATACATTCATTCTATTATTAAACACTTCTACATTATCATCAGCACCTCTAGCACGACCAAGCACTCTATCGCATGCTACCTCTTTGCTAACCTCCACTTCAATAACAGAAGAAAGACTAATATCACTCTTAGATTCTAAGATTTTATCAAGCTCTAGCATTTGTTCTACACTTCTTGGATAGCCATCAATTAGCACCACATCTTTTGGAGCATTAGAAATTGCATCTACAATTGTCTTAACTACAATTTCTAAAGGCACTAAATTTCCCTTGCTTGTAAAGCTCTCAATTAGCTTTCCTTGCTCACTACCACTTGCAACTTCTGCTCTTAGAAGCTCCCCTGTGGAATAATGCACCATAGATTCTGCATTATTTTTACTAATAATCTCTGCATCAGTTGTCTTTCCACTTCCGGGTGCTCCAATAACTAAAAATAATTTTTTCATTCTTTCTCCTTATTTTTTTGTTTCTCTAACTCTAATATGTAGCTCCCTTAATTGCTCCTCTCCTGCAACACTTGGAGCAGAAGTTAGCGGACAAGTCGCTCTTTGCGTTTTAGGGAATGCAATTACATCTCTAATAGAATTTGCCTTCGTTAGAAGCATGATGATTCTATCTAGTCCAAACGCAATTCCGCCATGAGGTGGTGCTCCAAATTGCAATGCTTCTAATAGGAAGCTAAACTTATCTTCTGCTTCTTCTTTACTAATTCCAAGCAACTCAAATACTTTGCTTTGAATATCTTGCTTATGAATCCTAATACTTCCTCCACCAATTTCAAATCCATTTAGCACAATATCATACGCTACAGAGTTAATCTCTTCAATATCTTCTACATCAATATTTTTTGGCATTGTAAATGGGTGGTGCAATGCAGAGATGCTTCCATCATCATTTCTCTCAAACATAGGAAAATCAACAACCCACAAGAATTTATATAAACTCTCATCAATCATTCCCATATCAGAAGCGATTTTTTGGCGGAGTCTTCCCATATAATCCCATACGACTTTTTTAGCCCCAGCACCAAAGAATATAATATCGCCCACACTAGCACCAACTCTATCTAGTAATACTTTTAACTTATCTTCACTTATAAATTTAACAAGTGGTCCTTTAGCTCCTTCTTCTTTTACTTGAATATATGCAAGTCCTTTAGCACCAAATTTTCTAACAAATTCTTCTGCCTCTCCTAATGTCTTTCGGCTAAAGAAGTTATCTCCACCATTAACACACAAAGCTTTAAATCTATTTTTCTTAGAATCTTTTGCAATAGAAGCAAATATTTCATTAGAAGAATCTATGAATAAATCAGATACTTCAATAAGTGGTAGTTCATAGCGTAAATCCGGCTTATCGCTACCATAGCTCTCCATTACATCGCTATATGTATAATGTGGGAATGGAGCATTTACCTCTATACCACAAGCACCAAATATAGACTTTATAACCTCTTCAGCTACTTGTATTACATCTTTTTGCTCTACAAAACTCATTTCAATATCAATTTGAGTAAATTCAGGCTGTCTATCGAGCCTCAAATCTTCATCTCTGAAGCATTTTGCAATCTGAAAATATCTATCAAATCCACTTACCATTAAGAGTTGTTTAAAAAGTTGCGGACTTTGAGGAAGTGCGTAAAACTCACCATGATGAACCCTACTTGGCACTAGATAATCTCTAGCTCCCTCAGGTGTGGCTTTAGTTAAAATAGGAGTTTCTACTTCTAAGAATCCTAAATTACTTAGAGTATTTCTTGTAGCTTGTGCCACTTTTGAACGCGTGATAAAAATCTCTTGTAGTCTTGGATTTCTTAAATCTAAATAACGATATTTTAATCTCACATCTTCACCAACACTTTCATCACCAACTGCAATAGGAGGAGTTAAACTTTTATTTTCTATAATCAATTTGCTTACTAGAACTTCTATTTTTCCAGTTTTTAGTTTAGGATTTTCCAATCCCTCACCTCTTCTTCTTACTTTTCCTTTGGCTATTAACACATATTCATCCCTAACTTCTGAAGCGATTTTATGTGAATCTTCAAAGTCTTTTGGATCAAATACAAGCTGAACTAACCCGCTTCTATCACGCAAATCTATAAAGATAATTCCACCATGATCTCTATAAGTATTACACCACCCACATAAGCTTACTTCTTCTCCGATATTTGCCTCGTTTAGACTAGCACAATAATGTGTTCTCAAATTCTGCTCCTACAAGTTTCTAAAACTAATAAAAATCTAGGATTCTAACTCAAAAAAATAAAATAAACAATAAATCATATATCCACAAACTTATGGAATATTTTTTGCTTGAATCCCACTTAAAATTTATAAATTTAACTCTAAAGGGGTAGCTATGAGAGTAGGGACAAACTCCATATATTCAAAGCTTCAATATCAGCAAGATAGGCTAATGTCGCAACTTGATCTAACAATGCAAAGAATGAGTGGATTAAAGATTCAAATGGGTTATCAAGGCTCATCTATTTTTAGTAAAACTCTTAATTTGGATTACAATCTAACAACACTAAGACAAACAAAAGACATAGCAAACAATGCATTAACTTTTACAAACCATACAGACACAGCACTACAAGAACTAACAAAGTCTATGGATAACTTTAAGAGCAAACTAGTACAAGGTGCAAACGACATTCATAGTGAGACATCACGCCTTGCGATAGCAAAAGACTTAAAAGCAATTAGAGATCACTTCCTATCAATAGCAAACACATCGATAGGTGGAGAGTATCTATTTGGAGGAACAAATACAACAAACATACCATTTAATAAAGACGGCACATACAATGGCAACAATGGTTCTTTAAACGCTCTTCTTGGCTCAAACAATTCACTTCCGTACAATATAACAGGATATGAACTATTCTTTGGTTCTGATAGAGATACAAATAGGGTAATAACAACAAATGTCCCAAAGTATAATCAAAGCAAACTAAATCCAGAAATAATGGATCCAAACCATCCAACAGGTCAAGGAGAGGAAGTATATATAAAAGCTGATGATACTCTAAGAGATCTAGTAGGAGATAATGATGGAGATCCAAGCAATGACGCTCCAGAAGTATTTTACATAACAGGCAGGAGACCAGATGGCACACCTTTTAAATCAAAATTCCAAATGGATGTAGCATACACAGATAAAGATAGTGCTGTAAAAGTACAAGATTTGCTAGATAGAATCGGAAAAGAATTTGGAAATACAACAACAAATAAAGTTGTAGATGTAAGGCTTAATGAATGGGGTCAAATTGAGATTAAAGATCTAACAGGCGGTAGATCAAATATAGAATTCCACATGGTTTCAAGCAACTATCGAGATCCAAATAATCCAGATGGCATTGGTGTAGCTGATATGGATGCATTGCTTAGCAGTGGTGCTAAGGTTAATACATATGTTCAAAGCCCATATCTAGGAAGTTTTTCTAATGATTCTATTGCTTCAGTAGAAGACTACAATGATCATAGATTACATACAATTCCAACTACATTTAGAACGCATAATAACGAAATAGCCAAAAAAGACACAAAACTAACAGATATTTTCCCAGCAGGAGTAACAAGCCTTGATCTAAGCGGTATTAGTGCAAATGATGCTGATAAAAATCCAACAAACACCAACTTAAATACAAACTTTCCAATCGGACCTGATACCACAGTGCAAGATCTAATGGACGCAATAGGACAGATGTATAATGCACAACCAGGTGCAAATGTGGAGGTTGAATTTTCAGAAGGCAAGATAGTTATTAAGGATAATAATGTAAAACAAAAAGAACCAGCAGACAAAGATGATCTACCATATATTGGCGAGAGTAGTCTAAGCCTAACAATCACAGCAAATAATGCCGCTGGTCAACCGGTAAATGGTTTTAGACATGATTATAGTGTGGAGTATGATAGAGCAGCATTTGAAAAAGAAGGATCAACTCTAAGCTCAAATGTATCACAAATAATAAGAGATTCAAATGAATATGCAACACTAGATACAAAACTATCAGAAGTAGCAGGTGGTAGCCTAAATGGGCATACATATAACCTAGAAGTAAAAGATATTAACGGAATCCCAATTAACGCAAGAATCGAATTTAGAGATAGCGGAAGTGTGCTAATTATAGATTCTCCACAAACAATGAATGGAGTTCAAGTTGGTGGACTAGAGATTCCAATCTTAGGTCCTAATGGTAATCCACCACAAGTAAATGGACAAGCAACACCAGCAGATGAAGTAACATATCAGCAATTAGCAAATACTATTGGAATGGTTATGAATCTATCAAACACATCAACCAATGATCTAAATGCTATTACAAATAATGGTGCAGGTGGGGCTAACTTCAACGATCCAGCAGTCAAAAGAGCTTATGAGAATATGATTAATAACTCTAAAGCAAATTTAAGCGTAAGTTTGGATCAAAATGGACAACTACAAATAAAAGACCTACAAAGATCAGCTACAAGAATGGAATTTACAATGTATGATAATACAAGTAGTGATTTTTCTCTTGATGCAAACGGAAGGGTGCAAAATGCAGGGAAACCAGCCTTAACATTTAATGCAAACAATGCTCTAGTAGCAGATGATCCGCATGTAAATTTCTTCGAGCAAATAGATGAGATAATAAAAGCAGTAGAAGAAGGAATCTATAGACCTGGTGGCAATGCTTCATATAATGATTCAATGAGAAATCCTGGGATTCAAAATGCACTATTAATATTTGATCATCTAGCAGATCATGTAAATAAAGCACATACAAAAAATGGTTCTCAAGGGAACTCATTTAAATACTCCATTGAACGAACAGAAGTGCTAATAACTCAAACAATGACACTTAGATCAGATACTATTGACACTGACTTAGCAGAAAACTATCTACAATTTTCAACCCTAAGCATGAACTATCAATCATTGCTATCATCTATTGGTAAAATCTCTCAACTATCTTTAGTAAATTACATTTAACTTAGAATCCATTTTAGATTCTAAGTAACTTTAATCCTACACAAAATAGCTACCTAAATTCACACTTTTGGAATCCTTTTTGCTTCTAATAATACAAACTTATATAAAGGGTTATTTATGGTTGTCAATCAGTCGCTTAGCTCACAAATTGGTAGCGTAATCAATGAAGCAAACAAGCTACTAAGTGATGGCAAAAATATAAGTCAAACAAACAAAACACAAAAGATAGAATCTATAAATGAAAATGACGATAGCCTAGCATTAAAACCACGCGTAACTTATGGGTTAGTTAGTTTAGAGATAATGAGTGATGAGCAATATTTGGCATTTGAAAGGGTAACTGCAGGTATGTCTCATAACGAAAAAATATCAGTAGCACAAACTCTTACAAGAGCAGGGAATCTAAGTGGGAGCGTTGAGAGAGTAGAACAACAAGAAAAAGAACAAAAAGACAAAATAGACGAAAAAACAAATCCAATAGGATTCTTAGGTATTAGCAAAAATGGCTGGGAAGTAGTAGCAAAGGAATTCCAAGAAAATCTAAATAATTTGGAAGGAAATTATAAAAAGCCACACTTCAAGCAATTATCTAGCAACTATAATGATATAATGAATCAAAACCAAGAGGCCAAAACACATAGAATCCTAAGAGAATTCAGCCATGCAATACATGTTGGCAATATACAAATTGACACAATAGGCTAGAATTTAATTTTATTTTAAATACAAATTCTATATAATCTCACCTTTTGAAGTGCCAAGGTAGCTCAGGTGGTTTAGAGCGCTGGTCTCATAAGCCGGAGGTCGGGGGTTCGAGTCCCCCCTTTGGTACCACTTCTATGTTACAAATATGCGCTCATAGCTCAGCTGGATAGAGCAACGGCCTTCTAAGCCGTAGGTCAGAGGTTCGAATCCTCTTGGGCGTACCACTTCATATAAATATAATCCAAGCTAAAATACAATAACTAGCAAACTTTGATAAACTTAAATTATTAATCCAATATAAAATAAAAATAAATATATGATAACCTACTAGATGATTTTATATCAATTTGTTAGCTATTAAATATCCCAAATATCAAAATGCAGAAAAATTTTTCAATCTAATCCAAAACACAAAATCTATATGCTTAAGAATAGATTCAATAGAATCAATAAAGCATCTCTTAAAAACAAATACAAATACATATCCACCCAAACGATTTAGAAAGAAATAAAATGGGAATAGAAAATAGTATAGATTCAAACAAAGAGGGGGGGGGTATTACTAACGATAACCACAAGTTTGCTTCCTAGAGAACAACACACAAGATATAATAAATTGCTTCTCTAACTCTTCCCCAGATAATCTAATAATAATATGCGACAAAAGCTATGATATAGAGTATTTTAAAAATAACTGCAAAGACTTATCTAAACACACTCGAGCTTACATATTAGAATGCATAAAAATACCACAACAAGAAAAACAAAAAGTAATAAATAAAAAACTAAAAGTATCTGAAGTCTTGGAGTATTTTAAAGAAAATCAATATTCAAAAGAAAAACTTAAAAAAGTGCTAGATAATCACCTATCTCTACTAAAGAGAAATAGAAGCGATATAATGGATTCATGGAAATACTATAATGAATTTCTAAAACTATAAGCTATATATCAAAAATACTTCTCTCTTTTGAAAATGAAAATAACTCATAAGTCTTATTTGTCGCAATCCTACCTCTAGCGGTCCTCTCCAAGTATCCTAGAGTTAGCAAATAAGGCTCAATTACATCTTCGATTGTTCCTTCATCTTCACTCATAGCAGCAGCAATGGTGCTAAGCCCTATTGCCCTGCCTCTAGCCTCACATAATATTTTTAAGAATCTTAAATCAAGTTCATCAAAACCATGTTCATTTACACCAAGTTCATCTAGTGCATATTTTGTGCGAGATTGATTTATAACTTCCTCGTTTGCAACATCAGCAAAATCTCTCACTCTCTTTAGTAGTCTAAGTGCGATTCTAGGTGTCCCTCTTGAACGCTTAGCTATTTCTAATGCAGCAGAATTTTCACATTCTTTTTGTAGTTTTTGTGATGCAAGTTGCACAATTTTTGATAATTCATTATGTTCGTAAAACTGCATTCTAAATTGCATTCCAAACCTATCTCTTAGAGGATTACTTATCATTCCAGCTCTTGTTGTAGCCCCTATTAGGGTAAAATTTGGCAAATCTATCTTAACAGTTTGTGCAGCAGGACCACTGCCTATTATAATATCAAGCCTAAAATCCTCCATAGCTGGATACAATATCTCTTCAATAGCAGGAGAAAGCCTATGAATCTCATCTATAAATAGTATCTCTCCTTCACTTAGATTTGTCAAAATAGCTGCTAAATCTCCAGCTTTTTCTATCATTGGTGCAGCTGTAACTTTAATTGGTGCATTAAGTTCATTGCTTATTATATGAGCTAAAGTTGTCTTCCCTAATCCAGGGGGACCAAAGAGCAATATATGATCTAAGCACTCTCCCCTTTTTTTAGCAGCATTTATGAATACTTGAAGATTTTTCTTTAGCTTTTCTTGTCCTATATAATTATCCCAACTAGTTGGACGAAGCTTTACATCTTCGTCGCCTTGGATTGATAGTTTTTCAATTTCTACTATTCTTTCCATTAGTAGCTTTCACTTTCATTTGGAAAGTTTTTACTCTTTACATCGCTTACATATTTTTTTAATGCATCTTTAACAAGACTAGCACCATTTAAATATTCTCGGACAAATTTTGGTTTAAACTCATTAAAAAATCCAAATGCATCACTCCATACAAGCACTTGTCCATCAGTATCTACACCGCTTCCTATACCTATAGTTGGAATTTCTAGCAAATTTGTTATTTCCTTTGCTACTTCACTTTTAACTCCCTCTAGCACTATACAAAATGCTCCAGAATCCTGCAAAGCCTTCGCATCTAAAAATAGCTTTTCTATTTCTTTATCACTTTTTCCCTTAATTTTATATCCACCATCAGCACGAACAAACTGCGGTTTTAGCCCTATATGCCCAACAACTGCGATTCCTAAATTAGTGATGCCCTTTACTATATTTGCTACCTCAACACCACCTTCTAGCTTTACTGCTTGTGCTTTTGTTTCTTTATAAACCCTAATTGCACTTTTTACTGCCTCACTCTCATCTTGTGTGATTCCAAATGGTAAATCACACACTACAAGGCTTTCTTTAGCACCATTACACACTGCTTTTGTATGATATATCATAGAATCTAAACTAACCCCTAAAGTATCGCTCTCACCAAAGAAGCTCATATGCAAACTATCACCAACCAAAATCATATCAACTTCACCATCAAAAATCTTGGCAAAAAGTGCATCATATGCTGTTATCATAGTTATTTTTTCGTTTCTTTTTTTCTTTAATATATGTGTTGTAGTTATCACTAAGAATCCTTGTTCTATTTTAATTTGGATTTTACTAAAACTTGACAAAATTAACAAATAGCAATAGAATTTAGCCCTCTATAAATTGGGGGCTGACTTGGATATCGACAGGAGTTGAATTGCTCTGATTGCATGCCGACATGGTTAAGTCGTAAAATCGACCGCTAAATATAAACGCAAATAATACAAATTACGCTCCAGCTTACGCTAAAGTTGCGTAAGTTTATCGACTTTAGGAGCTGTTTTTAGTAGAGATTCTAGCTATTTACTAAAGATATCATGTTTGCTAGATGCAATTTTATATGTCCGATATAGAATCTAAGTTTTTAGGACTGCATTTTTTATAAATTTCTTGGTGTTTTATAAAAAAGAAGCATAACAAACCAACGAAAAGCATGTAATTCAATCATTGATGATTTGATTTTTGGACTGGGGTTCGATCCCCCACAGCTCCACCAGATTCTCTCAAATAAAAATTCCGTTTATAATTTATTTATCCCAAACAAAGTAAAATAACTATAAATAACTCAAAAAGGAATACTAATGAAAACTTTAGCTGTAATTGGACTTGGATATGTTGGATTACCACTAGCAGTAGAATTTGGCAAGAAATATGAAGTAATTGGATTTGATATTTATGAAGCTAGAATAAATGAGCTAAAAGAAGGCTATGATAGAACTCTAGAAGTAGATAAAGAAGAACTATTAAGCGCCCAAAAACTAAGCTATACAACAAATCTGGAGGACTTAAAAAAGGCACAAATTTTTATAGTAACCGTTCCAACTCCTATTGATAACTACAATAAACCTGATTTAACCCCACTAAAGAAGGCATCAACAAGTGTCGGAAAAGTACTCAAAAAAGGTGATATAGTAATTTATGAAAGCACTGTTTATCCAGGTTGCACAGAAGAAGATTGTGTGCCTATTTTAGAGGAAATGAGTGGGTTAAAGTTTAATGTGGATTTCTTCTGTGGATATTCACCAGAGAGGATTAATCCTGGAGATAAAGAACATAGGCTACCAAGCATCAAAAAAGTAACGAGCGGTTCTACACCAGAAATTGCAGAAGAAGTGAATAATCTTTATGCAAGCATAATTACAGCAGGGACACATAAAGCCTCAAGCATAAAGGTAGCCGAAGCAGCCAAAGTTATAGAAAACTCGCAAAGAGATATTAATATCGCCTTTGTAAATGAACTATCGCTAATCTTTGATAAAATGGGCATAGATACACTAGATGTATTAGAAGCAGCAGGGACAAAGTGGAACTTCTTGCCATTCCGCCCGGGACTTGTAGGGGGGCATTGTATAAGTGTCGATCCATACTACCTAACGCATAAGGCTGAATCTTTAGGCTATCACTCACAAGTAATCCTAGCAGGAAGACATATTAATGATAATATGGGGATTGTGGTTGCAAATAAAGTCATAAAGCTAATGATTAAAAACTCTCATCAAATTGTAGGTTCTAAAGTTGCAATCTTAGGAATCACATTTAAAGAAAATTGCCCAGACATTAGAAATTCAAGAGTAGTTGATATTATAAAAGAATTACAAGAGTTTGATTGTTGTGTAGATATTTTTGATCCATGGGCAGATAGTAAAGAAGTAAAACATGAATATAATCTAACTTTAAAAGATATGGATAAATTTAAACTAGAAGATTATAAAGCAGTGATCGTAGCGGTATCTCATGATGAGTTTAAAAAATATGACTTTAGCAATAAAGGCAAGACTATAATTTATGACCTAAAAGGTATCTTGCCAAAAGAACAAGTAGATGGAAGGTTATAATTGCAAATACAAATAGACACAACAAAAGAATATAAATATACTTCACCATCGATGCAACCATTTGAGATTATGGAGTATTTTCCACTGCATATAAAGCTAAACTCATCTATTTTAAAACAAACAGAATCTTTTAAAGATTCTGCTAAAACGCCCCCCCCCCCGCAGATAATTTTAATTTATTTGACAATACACCACTAATTGTAGATTCTAACTCTACATTTTGAGACAACATAGTGCTAGCACCAAAACATAAAACTAGCTTTGTGTTTTTATCTCTATTTTTTAGAGCTTGAAAATCTATCTTTTCTCTAAAATAGAAATTTTTATCTTCTAAGTTACGATTTATAAAGGTGTGAAAATATGGGTATGGCAAGATATCATTATAAAAATTAAACATCGCAGTATCATTGATTTTGGAAAACACATTTTGTGTATTTAAAGAAGAATCTATATCATTTCTAAGCTTAATTAGCTTATTTTTTCTTTCTTTTTTGTATTTATGTATTTTAGGCTTAATTTTTTTAATATATTTAAAAATTGTGTCATATAAAAATCATCTGACTTTATTTCTTCTAAAAAATCTCTATTTAAATAATGCTTTTTTAATAAACTAAAAACACCATCTCTTATACCAATGAAATTGGCTATTTTAATTTTATTAATATCTATATTATTATCTAATAATTTTTGTTTTATTTTCTCTTGCACATCTGCTTTGTCGCAAACACAAATTAATGCTAATTTGCATTGTTTGATAGATTGTAGTTTGACAAACCTATCATCCACTAAAATATTCAAACCATCATCTACTATTAATGTTTTTAAATTTAAAGTTTCGCATAACTTAAAAGCCTTCTTGCCAGTATAACCAAACCCAATATATTAATACATCACATTTCATGAAATTCTCAGCTCTAAACACATATAAAAATCATTAAATACAACATTCATATAAAAAAATTTCACTATTATTATTTATTGCTATTTTTTTGTCAAATGATGAATAGGCATTAATCTCACTAAAACCAATATCCTGTAAATACAAATCCATCTCACCATACTCATAAAGATATATTCGAAAATCCATATATTCACTCTTTAGCAATACATCTCCATCATATAGCTCATAAATTGATGGATAAAATTGCACATGACTTCTTTCATCATAAAAACTTTTATTTTTTAATATGAGATCAAATCCTTCTTTTGTTTTGACAGAAGCACTTATTTTATACTCATTGTTATTTAAATTTTTAGTCAATATAGTATCAACTGCAAAAACCAACTTACCACCCAAAGATAGCATTTGTTTTAATTTATTTAATATCTTTTTGCAATAAACAATATCTGTAAATAAAGAAATTGAACCAGAAGGAATAAAGATATAATCAAACTTTTGTTTAGAATTAAACTCGTAAATATCAGATTCTATTACTTTTGCATTTGGAGCTTTAAGATATAATTTATGTAGCATCTCTTTAGAAGCATCTACTCCACAAATATCAAATCCAAGCTGCATAAATGGAATAAGAAATCTACCACTACCACATAATGGCTCTAAAATTTTGCTATCTTTTTTCGCATAGGAGAGATAAAATTTAAGCTCGTCTTCCATTGCATTTTCATGTAAAATCTCATACATTTCTACACATAAATTACCATAATGATTGACTTTGTTTTCAATCAAAATAACCCCCAAGACCCACTTGTTATTTGTATGCACTAACATAAAGGTTAGTGCAATTTGTGAAAATCAATTTAAAATATTAGTTTTTTTCTTTATTGATTAGTTTAGATTGAGATATCCAAGGCATCATTGATCTAAGTTCATTTCCAACTTTTTCAATTCTATGGTTTGCTAAATTCTTCCTCTCTGCATTCATTCTTGCATAGTTAGCTTGTCGCTCTAAAATAAAATCTTTTGCAAACCTCCCCTCCTGTATGTCTTTTAGAATCTCTTTCATAGCTTTTTTGGATTCTTCATTTATTACCCTAGGACCACTTACCATATCGCCATATTCTGCTGTATTTGATATAGAATATCTCATATCAGATAATCCACCTTGATAAATCAAATCAACAATAAGCTTTAACTCATGCAAACATTCAAAATAAGCCATCTCTTCTGGATAACCAGCCTCTACTAAAGTCTCAAATCCAGCTTTAATTAGGGAGCTAACGCCACCACATAGAACAGCTTGTTCTCCAAATAAATCTGTCTCTGTCTCATCTTTAAAAGTAGTCTCAATGATACCGCTTCTACCGCCACCAATAGCACAAGCATAACTTAGTGCAAGAATCTTTGCATCATTTTTATCAGTATCTTGCTCAACTGCTATTAAATCAGGGATTCCGCCACCTTTTACAAACTCGCTTCTTACCGTGTGTCCCGGTGCTTTTGGAGCTATCATAATTACACCAACACCCTTTGGTGCTTTAATCTGTCCAAAGTGGATATTAAACCCATGCCCAAACGCAATAACTTTGCCTTTAGATAAATTTGGTTCTATATCTTTTTTAAACACATCTCCTTGAAGTTCATCTGGGATTAGTATCATAATTACATCAGCATATTTTGTAGCCTCGCTAACTTCTAAGACTTTAAAGTTCTTAGCCTCTGCCTTACTCCAACTACTACCACCTTTATATAATCCTATTACAACCTCTACTCCAGAATCTCTAAGATTCTCCGCATGTGCATGTCCTTGAGAACCAAACCCAATTACAGCAACTTTCTTACTTTTTATGTATGATAAATCGCAATCCTTATCGTAATAAACCTTCAATGCCATTTTATTGTCCTACTTCTTGTGATGTCTCAACACTGATTTTATCTTTCACTTTTTCAAATGTCTTATCCCCAAAACCTTTTACTTTCTTTAAGTCTTCTATTGTCTTAAAAGGCGTCTTCTCTCTATAATCAATTATAGCTTGAGCTTTTGTAGCACCTATTCCGTCGATTTTCATTAACTCTTCTTTAGAAGCTGTATTTAGATTAACAGATGCAAAGGCAAGTCCAATCATCAAAAATAAAGTAACTAAAAACTTCATAAAATCTCCTTTGTATAACTTAGTATATGGGCATATTGTAGCATAAAGCAAAAAATTTTAAGAGATTTTGCGATATGAGATAGATTCTGCTAAATGTTCTTTATGTATATTATCGCTACCTGCTAAATCTGCTATCGTCCTTGCGACTTTTAGAATCTTATTTTTCTGCCTTAGTGAGATTCCAAAACGAGCTATTGCCTTATCTAGCACAGAAATACATTCATCATCTAATTTACAAAACTCCTCTAAAGATTCTCCAATTAGACGAGAGTTATAGCACTTCTGTCCTCTATTTTTCTGAAATTTGAAAGCATCTAAGATTTGCTTTTGAATCTCTTTTGAAGAGATTCTATCTTTATTGCTATCCCCTTCTTGCATTTGCACACACAAATCAATCCTATCCCAAATAGGCTCTGAAATTTTGCCTCTATATGAATCTATCTCTCTTTTGCTACATCTGCATTCTTTGCTAATACTTAACAAATTACCACATGGACAAGGATTCATAGCTCCTATAAACATAAAATCACTAGGAGTTTTAACCTTTGTGCAAAGACGAGAAATTACAAAGTAGTGATTTTCTAGCGGTTCTCTTAGGGATTCTAAGATAGACTTTGGAAAATGTGGTAACTCATCAAAAAATAAAACCCCATTATGTGCTAGAGATATTTCACCAAACTTTACAGAATGTCCAACAGCACTGCCAAGTATGGCAGCTTTAGTAGCACTATTGTGGGGATTTCTAAATGGACGATTTGGAGTTATTATTAAATTATGTGAAGCATTGTGCAATATCTCATTTCTCCTAAGAGGTGGCAATATATATGGCATTCTTGTAGCTATCATACTCTTACCACTACCTGCACTACCCTCAAATAATATATTATGAAATCCACATGCAGCAATTAAAGCAGCCCTTTTTGCTCGTATCTGTCCTACTATATCTATAAAATCAAGTTCAAAATTATCACTATAATAATATCGCTCACTACAAATATCCATGTATGAAAATGGTAACTCTTGTATGATATTGACTATTGTAGGCGAAGTTTGAAGAATCTCTATTGCCTCACTTAGAGTATCTACAAAATATGCTTTTAAATTTGGTATCTGACAATAAAAATCCTTAGATTCCATAGGCAAGAAAAAGATGGAATCTAAATTTTTCTCATCACTAAGTAGTGAAAAAATCAAAGGATAAATCGCTTTTGTATCTTTAATTCTACCATCTAATCCTAACTCACCAAATGCAAAGTATTTTTTAGGCTTTTCATTATTTATGGAATCTTTTATATTATTTCTCCCATACATTGCAACTAAAAGTGCAATGGGCAAATCATAAAAACTACCCTGTTTTGGTAAATCAGAAGGCGAAAGGTTTATTGTGATTTTTAGTGGTGGGAATTTAAAGTCATTTGCCATCAGTGCAGATTGCACTCTTTGTTTGGATTCTTGGATTGCATTTCCTGCTAATCCTGTAACCTGAAATGATGGCAATGCCTTTGTAAAGCTAACTTCTACTTCGACTTCTTTAGCACTAAGTCCATCAAAAGCAGCACAATATAGAGATTGAAAGCTCATTTAAGCCCTTAGAGTTTTTTCTTTCTTTTTAGCTCTTTTTCGAACTTCTTTCTTTTTAGTATAGGTAATTTATCTATAAACAAAACTCCATTTAAATGATCGATCTCATGTTGAAAGGCAACTGCTAGATAATCACTTGCTTCAATTTCTTTATGATTGCCATATCTGTCTTGGTATGATACTTTTATATTTTTAGAACGCTTGACATCTTCATAAAACTCCGGCACACTAAGGCAACCTTCATTAAAGCAAATCTCACCTTCATTTTGTATTATCTCTGGGTTTATTATCTCTAGTAAGTCTTCTTTATGCTGCATCCCCTCTTCATCTGGGATACAAATTAGCAACGCTCTAATTGGTCTTGCAACCTGTATAGCAGAGATTCCAACTCCATTTTTTTTGAGCATTACCTCATACATGCCATCCAATAACTCATGCAATGCCTCATCGAAAACTTCTACTTTTTTTGAGATTTGTCTTAACATTGTATTTGGATAGGTTATTACTTCAAGCATTATTTTTCCCCAAACACAACAAATGATATATTATGGTTTGCGGCTTTCTTTAAGGATTCGACAGCATTTTTCATTATGTCTTTTGGATCATCTCCAGAGTTAATCTCAACAATACCACTACAAATACTAAGCGAAATCTCCTCATCTCCAAAATACATATTTGTTGTTATTACTTTTTCTAGTAATCTATTTGCGTATCTTTTGGCAGATTCTTTATCATTATGACTTAGCAAGATTCCAAATATACCAGTGCCATAATACGCTAAGATATCGCTTTTGTTGGAAATTTTTTGAAGAATCTTTGCTATAGTCTTATTAACCAACAATACATTTTTTTCTGTTGTGATTTTTTTCTCTAAGCTTTTTGTAATTTTGACCATTAATAAAGATGATTTATAATTTCCAAGTGCGATTGCTTGAACTTCAGCTGCAACCCTCGAATCCAAATAGCTTTTATTATACACTCCATACTTTGCATCACTTATAATATCACTACTAATACTCTCAACCTCTCTTAAAGAACGATTGTATGAGGTATTAACTTCTTGGAGTTGCTTTCTTGTTACCTCATCTAACTTTTCTAATTCCTTTGATAAAACGGTCATTATATTTTGCAAAGCATTTGGATTATTTGTATCTGTTGCTTCTTTTTTATGCTTTTCTAATAGCTTTTGCAAAAGATTCATATTCTCATAAACTGCACCCATTAACTTTAGCGTATTTACCATTAAGTTTTGAGTTTTTAAGATTCGCCCTTCTAGTATTATTTGCTTTTCTGTAGGAATAGTCTCCATATCTATAAATTGTGCTGCATTATCCCTAAAGTCTTGTGATTTATCTTCTAGCATTTTTTCAAAATATATTTTGTAGTTATACGGAGTAGGAGAGACACCATTTGCTACCATTGATTTTATTACACTCATTCCATAAGCTTCTAGTGAATCTGAATCACCACTGCTTAGAGTTGTAGGCTGTGGAGCTATATCAGATTCCATGCCAAACGATGAATAATCGGCATTTTCCTTAATTCCATGCGTCTCAAAACTTTGCAGATTTGCAAATGATCCAAAATCATCTTTCACTAACTCTCTCCTACTTTAAACTTTTTGTCAATACACTATCTATTATTCCATATTCCTTAGCTTCATTAGCACTCATAAAAAAATCTCTTTCAGTATCTTTTTCTATTTTTTTGAGTGGTTGCTTTGTGTTACTAGCTAAAATATCGTTTAAAATACCTTTCAATCGCAATATTTCTTTTGCTTGAATCTCTATATCAGTCGCTTGTCCTCTCGCCCCACCAAGTGGCTGATGTATCATGATTCTAGAGTGAGGCAAAGAGTATCTCTTGCCCTTAGCACCACAACTAAGCAAGAATGCACCCATACTTGCTGCCTGACCTATGCATATAGTGCATATATCTGGCTTTATATAATTCATAGTATCATATATGCTAAACCCACTAGTAATAACTCCACCGGGAGAGTTAATATATAAATATATATCCTTTTCTGGATCTTCTGCTTCTAAAAATAGTAGTTGAGATACAATAGATGAAGCAATGCCATCATTAATCTCGCCACTTAGCATTATAATTCTATCCTTTAATAGCCTAGAATATATATCATAGCTACGCTCTCCACGACCTGTTTTTTCTATGACTATAGGGACATAATAGCTCATATTATGCTTTCCTATCTAATAGACTAGTAAGGATTCTGTCTTCTAGCATAGCCATTTTTACAGCAGGAATTAAATTATTTCTCTTGTAATGCTCTAACATAGCTCTTGGATCCTGACCTATTGCCATTGCCTCATAATATATTGTATTAATTGCTTCATTATCAGATATTGTCATATTATTTTGCTTTGCAATTGCATCAACTATAAATGTGATCTTTACACTTTGCTCTGCTTCTGCTCTTTGTTCTTCTCTTTTTTTCTTAATTGCCTCTACATCTTTTAGCAACTTTTCTTGTTCTTCTTTAGGCATAGTCATAAATACATTTTTCATCATCAAATCCATTTCTTGCTCAACAACAAGCTTAGGTAAATCAAACTCGATTTTGCTATTTAAGTTATCAATCAATTCAGCTTTTAAGCTCTCATTATACAACTCTTGCTTTTTTTCAATCTTTAGTTGTTCTTTGATTTTTTCTTTTAGCTTCTCTACGCTTGCCTCTTTGTCATCAGGTAGCATTGTTTTTGCAAAATTATCGTCTATTTCTATCTTTCCCCTTGTTTGAATCTCTACAAGCTTAACTTTAAATACTGCATCTTTACCAGCTAAGTTATCTGCTTTATAATCTTTAGGGAAAGTTACATTCACATCTTTCTCCTCTCCCTTTTTCATGCCTATTAGCTGATCTTCAAACCCAGCTATAAATGTGCCACTACCAATTTTTAATAAATAATTTTCAGCCTTACCACCATCAAATGGCTTATCATCAACAAAGCCTTCAAAATTTATCTTAGCATATTCACCTTCTTTTAGTTTTCTTCTGCCATCTTCTACACTTACTAGTGGTGCTCTTGCATCAGCAATCTCTTGCAGTCTGTTCTCCACATCTTTACTGCTAACTTCAGGAATCTTTACTTCAGGCACATATTCATTTAAATCACCAAGTTTAATTTCAGGTGTCAAGCTTAACTCTATCTCAACATCAATACCAGAATTTTTTTCTTCAAATTTTGTAATCTTTGGATCGCCAATAAGTGAAGTGCCATCAACGCCAAGTTCCTTTAAAATATCTCTCATCAAACCCTGCACACACTCTCTTTGTGCTTCACTCTCTAACTGCTTACCATATCTAGCTTTAATTACAGAAGCAGGAACTTTTCCTTTTCTAAAACCAGCAATATTCATATTTTTACCAGCATCTTTTATAACTTTATCCATTTTACTATTAAGTTCAGAAGTGGGTATTGTAGCTGTAGCTGTGGCATTTGCACTATTTATTTTATTTACCTTTAGATTTGAATTCATTTTACACTCTGCTCCAAAATTAATTTATCAAATTTTTAATTATAATGAAAATTTACTTAAATTCTCTTAATCACCTATTATATCCCTATCGCCTTTTGAGTTTCTAGGACCTAAAAATCCCTTTGCTTCCATTTGTTCTATTATGTTTGCTGCTTTATTGTATCCTATACCAAGCCTTCTTTGCAGATAACTTATAGATGTTTTTCTATCTGTTAGTATTATTCTTTTTGCTTCATTATATAGCTCATCAGTCTCACCATCTAAACTAACGCTTATATTATCATCTTCACTTGGCATGAAGCTTTCATCATATTGTGGTGCTCTTTGAGACTTTATAAATTCAACTATTTTTTCAATCTCTACTTCAGAGCTCCAAGGTGCATGTACACGAACTAATCCACCACCCGGAGGAGTAAAAAGCATATCTCCTCTACCAAGTAAAGATTCAGCACCAAAAGTATCTAGTATCACTTTAGAATCTATTCTTTGTCCAACCTTATAGCTAATTCTTGAAGGCAAGTTTGCCTTAATTAGTCCTGTTACAACATCTACGCTAGGACGCTGTGTAGCTACTATTAGGTGGATTCCACTTGCTCTTGCCATTTGTGCTAGACGAGATATGGATACTTCTGCGTCCTTACCACCTGTCATCATCAAATCTGCTAATTCATCAATAATAATTACAATATAAGGAAAAGGCTCAAATCCTTCTACTTGCGCTTTTTGATTATAACCTTCTATATTTTTCGTTCTTGCTTCACTCATTAAGGTATATCGCCTCTCCATTTCTTTTACAGAGCTATCTAATGCCATGATTGCCTTTTTTGCCTGCGTTATTACTGGAGTTAGCAAATGAGGTATATCATTGTATATGCTAAATTCTAGCATTTTAGGATCTATCATTATAAGCTTTAATTCATCTGGTGTATTTCTATATAGCAAAGATAATATCATCGCATTTATTCCTACACTCTTGCCACTCCCTGTAGTCCCTGCAATTAGTAAATGTGGTAGCTTTTTTAGATCTGTTATAAAAGGTTTTCCAACTATATCTTTCCCGAGTGCTAGGGTTAATGGAGATTCAGATTCTCTAAATTCTTCACTCTCTAATACATCTCGCAGATATATAGTCTCTATGGTGCTATTTGGTATTTCTATACCAACTACATCTTTGCCTGGTATTGGAGCTTGAATCCTTATTGTCTTAGCCCTTAGTGCCATAGCTAAGTCATCTTGTAAATTCAAGATTCTTGATACCTTTACATTTGGGCTAGGACGAAACTCAAATGTCGTTACTATCGGACCTGAAAATGTTCTTACAATATCTCCATCAATTTTAAACATCTTTAATTTAACAAGCAATTCATTGATTTTTCTATCAATCTCATTTTCATCTATCTCTTCTACACTATCATTGCCCTTTTGTAAAAATCCTAACTTAGGCAATACAAACTCCAGATTTTCTCTTGGAAGCTGTTCTATACTGCTAGAATCTTCCAAGACTTGAGGTACAAAATTTTCAACTATATTCTCTTGTCTAGTTTCATAATTTTGCATATTTTCCACACTAGAATCTTGTATTAGTTGAAGTGTATTTTCACTTTTTAGATCTTGGCTAATTTCTTGTTGAATATTTTGCTCTTTAGTTATTTGGGATTCTAATTGCTCACTTCGCGGTAGTTGCACATTAGTATCACTAGGGGCGTTTATATTATGCATTTGTTCTTTGGGTTCTATATTTTGTTGTATATGTGGTGCTATATTTTGCACCATTGCTTCTTGTGATTGTGCGATATTTGGCATTGTCTTTTGTATGGCAATATTTTGAATCTTATCTGCTAAGATATTATTTGTGTTGTGAAATTCTTCCATATTGTGTTGCACATATCCATACACTGGCATTGGTATAGTATTGAAAACTGGGACAGATTCCACAGATTCCACAGATTCCACAGATTCCACAGATTCCACAGATTCCACAGATTCCACAGATTCCACAGATTCCACAGAT